>JBDTPK010000914.1:0-1502 GCA_039932735.1 Nitrospirota bacterium | reverse complement strand
ACGGCAGTGCTCCTCTTCACGGCCAGCCTTATTTTTCATCGGCGAGATTTCCGCTAAGTTGGCCAGCCGGTGGTGCTGATTCTCCACTTGCATTATGTCAAGGAGCCAGGTATTGAAGGGGATGTTCCGACTGCGTTGTTCGACAATTGAGATTCATGCTGGAGGTTCGCTTCGATGCATGTGCCGTTACTTGATCTAAAAACTCAGTTCCAGTCCCTCCGTGCCGAGATCATGGAGGAGATACAGGCTGTCTGTGACGAGCAGGGATTTGTGCTCGGACCGCGCGTTGTGGCGTTCGAGGAATCTGTTGCTCGGTACGTCGGGTCTCGCTATGCGATCGGTTGCGCATCGGGAGGCGATGCCCTGTTGCTCTCCCTTATGGCCATGGGAGTGAAAGCCGGTGATGAGGTCATCACCATTCCGTTCACATTTTTTGCCACGGCTAGCACAATTTCACGATTGGGCGCGAAGCCGGTGTTTGTGGACATTCAATCTGATTCGTTTAATATCGATCCGTCACTCATTGAGCGAGTGATCACCCCTCGCACGAAAGCCCTCATTCCCGTTCACCTCTTCGGGCAATGTGCGGATATGGCTGCGATCAATCAGATCGCAAAGCGAAACAAGATTTTCGTCATTGAGGATGCCTGCCAAGCGATCGGTGCGGCGCAGCAGGGCACGCGCGCGGGAGCACTTGGAGACACCGGGTGCTTTAGTTTTTTCCCCAGCAAGAATTTGGGAGGATTTGGGGATGGAGGCCTTATTACGACGAATGACAAAGCCCTTGCCGACTCCATGGCCATGCTCCGTGTTCATGGGAGCCAGGTCCGCTATCTCCACGAGGCGATCGGGATCAATAGCCGGTTGGATGCGCTCCAGGCTGCTATATTACAGATTAAGCTGAAGTATCTTGACCAGTGGACTGAGGGCCGTCGTCGGAATGCCGAACGGTATCAGCAGTTGTTCGCTCAGGCGAAGCTGACAGACCGTGTCGTGCTGCCGCCGACGGTGCCAGGGAATTTCCATGTCTATAACCAGTTCACTGTCCGAGTGCCGAAGCGGGACGAGTTGCGCACCTTCCTCAAGGAGAAAGGGGTCGGTACGGAAGTATACTACCCGCTCCCGATACATCTCCAAAATTGCTACCGCGATTTAGGGCATCACAAGGGGTCGTTCCCTCTATCAGAACAGGCGGCTGAAGAGGTGATGTCTATCCCAATCTTTCCAGAATTGACAGAAGTGCAGCAGACCTACGTGGTTGAGATGATGGTGGAGTTCTATCGGCGCGGTTAGCCCTGTTCACATCGCGTCCTTCTTTCGAGCGAAATTCTCGCTCCCGTCAACTCCTAGCCCCTTTACCGCGTATCGCCACACCATGAACTCACTTTCAGAATCCTGAGGGAGCTTGGCACGTGGTACGGCAGTCGAACAAGGAAACTATGATGACGTTGACGGCGTGAGGGACACTGCAGAAGGGGTGATAGACACAAGGGAGGTTCTAC
>JBDTPK010000913.1:0-1505 GCA_039932735.1 Nitrospirota bacterium | reverse complement strand
TGTCCGAGGTGTACATTGGCGCAATGTCGTCGTTTGGACGTCTATGGCCGTGTATGGTCTTGCGCTCTGTGGGGTAGTGCTGATTTTGAGTTTATATCGATACAGTTCGAAGCCATCGCTAGAGGCATTCCTCCTCAGTAATCCAGGGTTTGCCTCGATCGGGGCTACCGTGGGGATTCTGATTTCGACCTTTGTGCTGGCTCGACTTCTTTATACGTCGTCGGGGGGTCGTAAACAGGTTACGCTAGCCTGTATTTCGAGTGTTCTGGTGTGCATCTTCATAGGGGTAGTTGGAGAGGTAAGCTTACGTGTCATTTTGGTTCAGAAGCCGGACGGGGCCTATATAAGACATATTCGCCTAATCCCTTACTTCTGGGAGGAGTTTGTTGATCGGGCCCAAAAAAGATGGGCAAGCCAAAATGATCAAGACAGATTTCTGATTCCGGATGATCCTCTTGGGTGGACGATCGGGCCTAGTCGCGCCGGTGGCAATGGCGAATATGTGAGTAGTGCAGAGGGATTGAGAGCTGCTTATCAAGGGGAGGTGCTGCGTGAAGGGCTTGGAAATTGCCGTGTAGCACTCGTCGGTGATTCCTATACCTTTGGGGAAGAGGTGTCGTACGTAAATTCATGGGCTGCTCAGTTGGAAACGTTGCTCCCCGAAGGATGTCGTGTGCTGAATTTCGGCGTTCTAGGATATGGAGTAGCCCAGATGTATCTGCGGTACATCAAGGATGTGCCGTCATGGGAACCGAATGTTGTCATCCTCGCCTTCATTGATGCGGACATCCAGCGCACGATGTCTGCCTATCCGTTTCTCATTTTTCCCGGTAGCGATATGCCGTATGCGAATCCTCTGTTTCGTCTGGATCCGGATGACCGACTCTTCATTATAAATCAACCACTGATCAAACCAGATGCCCTCTTGTCAACGCACTCCATTGCGGATCTTCCGTTTGTGGACTATGACAAGCGCTATATGAAGGCAGAGTGGGATCAGCCGGCGTGGAAATATTTTTACAACTCCGTGATGTTTCGTTTGCTCATTTCTATGTATCCTCCGAGTACGCCCGAGCGGCCGGCTGTATCAGGCAACATGGAGCGTGCTATCAATAGGGCGGTACTCCAGTCATTCGTGGGAGCCGTGTCCAAGCGAGGAGGTACGCCTCTCGTGGTCTATTTGCCCTTTCCGTATGACTATCCTCCTCATCCTATCTATCGCATGGCAGGAGTTCGCATCCTCGAAGATAGCGGAATTGACCATATTAATCTGACGTCGTGCCTGGAACGTGTGCCTGCGAGTGAGCGATTTGCAGAACACCTGCATTACTCTCCAGCAGGGAATGCGGCCATTGCACATTGTCTCTATCCAGTTGTGCTGGAGAATCTGAATGGTGGGCCACCGACAGTCGCAAAAACGGATGCGCGAGAAGCAGTTTCAGGCGTGAGTTTCAAGGGGATTGACGAGTCCAGATCCTCCTCTGAATTATTCCATGCCCCTTAGC
>JBDTPK010000912.1:0-1510 GCA_039932735.1 Nitrospirota bacterium | reverse complement strand
TCGGCGGGCTCTTCCGGATTTTCACGGGCACGATGCTTCTTCCCCCTGGTCGGACCTGGTTGCTCGTGAGTGGGGTTGTCATCCCTTTTCTTGGGTATTCTAATTTGGGCGGAGTGGCCGGCGTCTGGCCTCTGGGTGACCGGGACATTCGTCGCGATCGACATGGTCTTCAGCGGCACCTTATGATTGTTAATGAATTCCATGGGCGACTAATTCTGAAGCGAAGTCCGAGCTCAATGACTTCACGGCTGGGATGGTGGCGAGGAGTTGGCATCCTGTTCGGCGAGCAACACCAATTCTTTATGAAAGCTGTGTCCAAATGACAGAAAATCAGATCGCTTATGGCAGACTTCGCACATGAACCAGATTGTCCTCATTGCCCTGCGCAGGCCGTACACCTTCGTCGTTCTGGCGATCTTAATCATATTGTTTGGAGCGAAGTCGGTGCTCCAAACGCCGACCGACGTCTTTCCGAATATCAAGATTCCCGTCATTTCCGTGGTCTGGTCTTACGCCGGCCTGTTGCCGAACGATGTGTCCGGCCGCATCACGTTTTTCTTCGAACGCGCCTTGACCTCGACGGTGGAGGGCATTAAGCATATTCAAAGCCACTCCTACTACGGATTCAGCATCACCAATATTTTTCTTCAAGACGGTATCGACGTCGCCGGTGCCGAGGCCGAAGTCGCGGCAATTTCGCAGACGGTCGTCAAACAGCTGCCGCCGGATATTTCGCCGCCCATGATCATGCGTCTCGAAGCGTCCTCGGTACCGGTGGCCATGCTCCAAGTCACCTCCAACACGCTGACGCCGGCCGACCTCTATAACCTCTCCATCACGCAAATCCGACCCCTGCTCGTGGAGATACCTGGAGCGATTCTGCCGCATCCCTATGGGGGTCAACCCCTGCAGCTGCTGGTGTCGCTCGATCAGCAGAAATTGCTCGCCCGTCACCTCACTGCGAGTGATATCCACAAGGCCCTTCGGGATCAGAGCATCGTACTGCCGGCGGGCGACCAGAAGATCGGGGCGACGGACTGGATGGTTCAGACGAACGCTTCGCCGATGCAGGTCGAGGATTTCAACAATATCCCGATCAAGAGAAAGGGAAATTCCTTCATTTATGTGCGCGACGTCGCGGATGTGCAACTCGCCGGCCCGCCGCAAACGAACGCCGTGCTGGTGGACGGCCAACAGGCCATCATGATCGTCGTGATGAAAAGCGGCGAGGCGTCGACCCTAGCGGTGGTCGACGCGGTGAAGCAGGCGATCCCACGCATTGAAAAAGTGGTGCCCGCCGGCGTGCAGGTCACCCTCATAAACGACGCCTCGATGTTCGTGAAGGAGTCGATCACGGACGTCGTGCGCGAAATGCTGATTGCCGCCGCGCTGATCGGTCTCATCGTGCTGCTGCTACTCGGCTCAGGGCGGGCGACAGTCATCGTCGCCACCTCAATCCCGCTCTCCATCCTGACCTCGCTCATCGGCCTGCAAATGGCCGGAGAGTCGA
>JBDTPK010000911.1:0-1514 GCA_039932735.1 Nitrospirota bacterium | reverse complement strand
AACGATTCAAAACGTTATTAGAGACTGAAAAGCCACGACCTGGAATAGATGAAATCGCTCAGGCCAAGTGGAACAGGGGTCATTTCTTTCTTGCCAAGTTAAGACTCGGATTTCTACACAATGTCTGGAAAGACATCCTCGGAAAAGACCAGAGGGCTCCACCTCTGGCAGAACTCGTATCAACGCTCGGGGATGAGGTCCGAGAATCGTATGAGAGCCTTCGAAATACTGTTAGTTCTTGTCGAAGAACCAAGAACATACTGAATAACTTTCGCAACCGAACTTCTTTCCATTACGATCAGCGACAATTTAAACTGGCCCTTGAAATTGGTGCAGAAGACACGGGAGAGATTATCGAAGGGGATTCAGATGTCCATTTTATTGTTGCCTACCAAGTCCTCGACCTGATTCCAGCAGGACGCCCATCTCCCGAGGAAATCTTAAAGATCAAGGACGAGATAGAGTTGATCCAAGACAAGTTTCATGCCTTTGTGACTGTGCTCTTCCCTGCCTACATCGCCAGTCGTTCACTAATGAAGAAGGTTGCGATCACAAAGTCTTCTTCAGGATTAAACTGAGAGTCAGGTCTCGCAAGGAACCATTTCGCGGCGCGTGGCGGGCGTACCACTGTCGATGTGGAGGTGAGAATCGGGGACATTCTGAATTTCCGACTAGCCGCTGCGAGCTGGGACGCTGGGGCCATGTTAGAAGATACGTGAATCGGTTGCGGTTCTCACAGAAGCGTCTGGAGCTTGCTCAGTGTTTCCGCAATCACGTCGATCGTCGCGGTATCCTTTGATCCAGGGTTTCCCGCCCGCCACATCCTAGGAAATCCCGCCTCGTTACAGGGTGCGGGCGCAGAGCACTTCGTCTTGGCGGAGGACTTCGAAGGCGGAGGCGGGCACGCTGGTGACGGCAATCGTGTCGCCCAGGGCGTTGAAGACTTCGATGGAATACCCCTCTGTGCCGTCAGGGGCTACGTGATGGTCCACCAGTTTCACGATGTCGCCGCTTCGGAGACGATGCTCCGGCACATCGCACTTCAGCGCTACATCCGTGTAGAGGTGGAATTTCACGCGGTCCTCCGCTTGTCTATGTGATGAGAAGCAGAACTGGGGGCATTCTGGATTTCCGGCTCCGCGCATACCACCGAAAACGCCCACTCCCTCCCTTATCCAAACCGCGTTCACCCCGTCACAGTTCGAGCGCGAAGCGAATGGCTTCTTTGACCTTCGCCATCACGTCGACGGGAAGCTGTCCCAACTTGCGTTCTAACCGGGGTGTGACCAGAGATCCGATACCTTGGACGTTAACGACGGACGGTTGGTGCAAAAAGGGAAGGGCTCCTAGAGGGATTTCGTAGCGACTGCCCCGATGCTGCGTGGTCAGCGGAACGTACGTGATAAGTGCACGAGGGGCGTCAGGGTCGAGGTGAGAAACGATGAGAACGGGACGGGTCTTGGCAACCAACCCAAGGTCAGCTAGCCATATCTCACCCGGCTTGGCGTTCATCG
>JBDTPK010000910.1:0-1514 GCA_039932735.1 Nitrospirota bacterium | reverse complement strand
CCGAATCACGGTTTCGTCTAGCACTGGCCCTCCTGGCCAGCGCCGACGGAGACACCTCAATCGACCCCTCGCCGTTCTTGAACAATCTGGCGGCCCTCTACAAAGAAAAAGGGTTCTACGCCTATGCCGAACCCCTCTATCGGCAAGCCCTCTCCCTTCGGCTCGAGCGTTTTGGGCATCACCATCCATCGATTGCGATCTGTCTGAACAATCTGGCCAATCTCTACCATGCCCAAGAACTGCCTGAACTCGCGGATCACTACTACCGTGAGGCGCTGGCCGTCAGCGAGTCTGCGGCAGGACCGGAGGCCGCGCTGACCAGCATGATTCTCGAGAATTGGGCCTGGCTTTCGCACGAACGAGGGCTGGTGGATGAGGCGAAGCTTCGGTACCAACGAGCGCTGGTCATCCAACAGCAGGTCCTGGGGCGAGACCATCCGATGGTTGCTATGCTCTGTGAACGCTATGCCGGCCTCTTGCATGGCCTCGGGCGATCGGTGGAGGCGAACCTCTTCGCCGCACGAGCGGCAGCAATTCGAGTTCTCCAGACTCACTCATCCCGCTCGCATGAACAGAACCAGCCGAATGTGACGAGTCTCGATGCACAGAAAGGAGTGAGACGATGAGCGAGAGGGCAATCTTGTCCGGGCCCGTTTGATGGTCGTTTTTTGAGAGAGTCGAGTGCATAAGGTATTCGACGCGTTCGCAGGGGTCAATTCACAACCAGGAGGAATGACAGATGAAATACACATGGACGATGGTCATGGCAGTGGCAGTACTCGGCGTGGGGCTGAGCCTGCAACCGGCAGTCTCGCTGGCAGGACAGGGAGAGAGCCATACCCAGGAGGTGATCAAACACGCCAAGGAAGGAGTCGCGCATACGAAAGAAGCGATCCATCACATCGAAGAGTCCATCAAAGGGACGGACGATGCGCATGCCAAAGAAGCGCTGCAGCATGCGAAGGAAGCCATTGCCCATGCGGACGAATCGATTGCCCATGCCGAGATGGAAGCGAAGGAGCACCAAGGGAAGAAGAGCAAGTAAGACACAGAGCCTGAGCCTGGTGCTGCCGGTATCGTTTGCCACCGGTACCGAAGACTGTGAGGCAAGAGAGGCGAGACGAGGTTACATCGATGTACTCCTCGGCTCGCTCGGCTCGCCAGTGCCGCGGCCCATTGAAGAGCCGGCGCATGGATCGTGCACTGAATCAGATCAACGTCATCCCCCTGGTCGATGTGATGTTGGTGCTCCTGGTCATCATGTTGACCACCGCCATCTTCGTTGTTGCGGGGCAGATTTCGATCAATCTGGCGAAAGCCTCAGCGGCTAACGTGCGGGAGGACCGCCCGCTCATCATTACTGTGACGGGCAGAGGGTCAATTGTTTATGAACGATCGCGCGGTCGTCGATGAGTGGCTCGACACCGCACTCCTCACCCATCCTCGCGAGCCGTTGATCCTGGTCCGCGCCGACAAAGTGACGCGGTTGGAGCGATTCGTCACCGTCGTCGATC
>JBDTPK010000909.1:0-1514 GCA_039932735.1 Nitrospirota bacterium | reverse complement strand
GTGAGCAGGCCGGCCACTACCGGTCTGTGAGCGAGTCATGATCCACGCGCCGGACGAACCCATACATTACAAAGCACGCTGCACACAATATCCCGGATACGATCGCGCCGGGCAGCGCCGTTTCTGTGTGCCCTCCGAGATAGGCATCCAGCGTAGCTGAAAGTAGCCAGATTTGAACCACCAACAGGATCACAATCAGGGCCGTGATGGCGTCAATTGCGGTCAGCCCGCGGCGCTGTTGCGGAATGTTGCGAGAACTGGAATATTTCGCCACCTTAAACCTCGGGCTCCATCTTGATTGCGATGAGTTGGTCTCCGTTGCGCTCCAGTACGACCCGAGGCAGAGGACGCGTAGGCGGTCCCTGCAACACCGATCCATCCTTTACGGAAAAATAGCCCTGGTGGCAAGGACACTCTAGCCGGTTATTCTCTCGCGAGTAGAAAACGGCGCACGAGAGATGGGTGCATTTTTGGCTGTAGGCGACATAGGCGTCCTCTCCGGTCCGAATCATGATGCACTGTTCGCCTTGGTCCGGATATTGAAACAACTTGACTCCACCGACCGGGATCTCACCCAACTTCGCGATGACGCTCCGGTTGTAAACCCGTGCCTTACGCCACCAGCTTCTCCCCAGAATCCAGAGGTTTCCTGCGAACATTCCGAGGCTGCCCAACGTGAGGAATTTGGCAAGCTGCCTTCGGTTAACGTAGCGTTCATCCGCCTTGAAGATAGAAAACTCTTCGCGCCAAAGCGGTTGCCGCTCCTTGACTTTGTCAGGCATTGGTCTTCTCCCACATGAATTCCGTGATATCGAGTGTCACGGAATCGGTTTCGGCCGGAGTCATCATGTAGACCTGCGTCGTGATCATCTGATTCCCAAAATGGAATACGTTTGATGGCCTCTCGCGCCGCTGTGCGATTTCTTCTGGTCGCAGGTAGGCCAACGCCTGACTCGGGCATACCGTCGCGCACATGGGGCGTTTACCGACCGACGTCCGGTCGTAGCACATGTCGCATTTCATCATTTGCTCATATTCCGGAACGATCTTGGGGATCCCGAACGGACATGCCAATACGCAGTTTTCGCAGGCGATGCAGCGCGGTTTCAGCGCCGACATCACGATGCCGTCCTCGCCGATCTTGATTGCGTCCGCCGGGCAAACTTGGGCGCAAGTAGGATCCTCACAATGCCAACAAACATACGCGGCCGTAGCAATCGTCTCCGCCCTATCGACGAAATCAAAGTTGATCATCGAGTGCCCTCGATGCGTGTCGCATTCTTCGCAGGCTTTCACGCACGCCTGGCAGCCGATGCAGCGGGAAGGGTCGACATAAAACTCGTATCCATACATTTACTTGGTCCCCATTTGCGATCCGATCGTCACGAGTGCCTGTGCGGTGGCCCATGAAGGTGCGCCATCGGCTTTGCGGATCGAGCATGCGGATACCTTAAATTCCGGGATTTTGCTGCGAGGATCCAGCGTGCGATGTGTCAGCATGTTCGCGCTTTTCT
>JBDTPK010000908.1:0-1529 GCA_039932735.1 Nitrospirota bacterium | reverse complement strand
TGCCCAGGGTGATACATTGAGCTTCATCCAGATAGGGCTCATGTGTATCGTCGAAACATTTTTCACATTTTATATCCTATCGCCTGCCTCATCGGGCTGTTCGTGGTCTATCAAGCCTGGTTCAAACCGACCTATCTACCGACACCATCAAATCAACCCAATGTCGTCGTAGAAGATTCACACGATGCGCCACCAGAACCGCATCATGATGGCCCAGTGGAGTCAGAGCCTAAACAGACTCGTCAGATCGATCCCAGCGTGGTTCCCAAGACGGTGCATCACGACCTATTGGAGACGATTCGCGACGAGATTGAAAAAGGAAACGTCAAGATCGCAGAAACTCAACTGGCCGATCTACCCGCAGTCATCGAAAACGACACCACCACCCGCCCCTATGTATCCATCATCTGGAACAATCTCGGCATTCAACAGGAAAAACAAAATGGGACTGTTGTCTCGATCAACGCTTTCAAAAAAGCCGCGTCACTTGACGCCAAGAATCCCATTGTCCAACTGAACCTCGCCCATGCCTACTGGGAACTGCGCGATCCGGCCATGACGCAAGACTTTTTGGAAAAGCTGGTGGCCCTGGCTCCGAACGAGCCCTTCCCCCATCTTGCGCTGGCCAATCTCTTTCAGGAACGGGATCAACTCGACAAAGCGGCTCGTCATCTCGATCACGCCACCGCCCGCGCAGGTAAAGACCCGGCGGTGCAATCCTACCTGCAAACCGTCACGGCCAAAATCCGCGGAACTGAGAAGAGCGACGCGCGGCTTACCAGCCGAGGCAGTACCCACTTTACTGTGAAATTCGACGGGGAAGCCGATCAGGGAATCTGGATCGCTGTGTTGGAGATTCTTGAAGAGGCCTATCGAGAGATCGGCCAAAAATTTTGGCATTTTCCATCGAAGACCATCGTCGTCGTCTTGCACGCCGGGTCCACGTTTCAAAGTGCGACTGACAGCCCAGAGTGGGCCGATGGGCTCTTCGATCCAGCGCTCGGGCGCATCCAGGTTCCTGCAAAAGATGCCTTGGCAGACCGTGTCTGGCTTACACGCGTACTGCGGCATGAGTTCGTGCACGCCCTCCTGCATGACCAATTCGGCCCCGCCGGAAGCGCCATTCCAACCTGGCTCAATGAAGGCTTAGCCATGGAATTGTCCGGAGATCGCTGGTCAGACCTCGATCAGATGATGAGGCAGGAATTTACCCTGATCCCTTTGCCTGCCTTAGAGGGGCCCTGGGGAGGATTGTCTGGCGATGCCGCGATCGTTGCTTATCTGGAGGCGAACTCGGCCGTGCACTATCTGATCGACCGCTTTGGCATGGCTCGAGTGCAAGAACTGCTCGCACACCTCAAAGCGAGGCAGGCGCTCTCCACCGCAATGCAATCGCAGCTCTCGCTGTCGTATGAGCAGTTCGAATCCATGTGGGTGGATCAGTTGCAGGAGCACGGAAAGAAAAGCTAAGAGGATACTGAAACAGTCGCTCTCAATAAACGTGAGACGTAAAACGTTTCACGTCTCAC
>JBDTPK010000907.1:0-1532 GCA_039932735.1 Nitrospirota bacterium | reverse complement strand
CGTCTTGTTCCTCAGATCCGAGATCGGCTTAATAATCGGCATGGCATTCCTCCATTGTTTTTCATGTATCATGTAAATGACTATATCATGATAACAACATCGAGGCCACAACGTAGGATTGGCGCCACATGGAAGCGACGTCGGGAGAAACGAACGGCGAGGAGTTTCCAACGCCATTTCTTGACTTTGCAGCTGACCCCGAATGGCTCTTGGGGAAATCCGTCGATGACCGGGGGTCAAGTCAAGCAATGACTCTCATGAGCGCTCTTCATGGGGAGATCAATCAGCATTATTCCAGGAGTGAGAATGAGTAAGATCGGAAGGACTGTTGGATGGAACCAGGGGAATGATGGCTGTAGCATTGAGATGTCCCAAGCCAACTTGCCCTCAACGTTCTCAGTGGACTAGGCTTCCCTTACCCGCATCCATTCCAACCCAAGGAGGTCGTGATGCCACAGATGACTGCAGTGCAGGTGAGTGGTCCCAGCGGTGCGTTCGAGACAGTGAATCGTCAGGTGCCGGAACCGGGGCCTCATACCGTCCGCATCAAGGTACAGGCCTGCGGCGTCTGTCATAGTGACGTCTTTGTGAAAGAAGGGCACTGGCCGGGGCTGCACTACCCTCGCGTCACGGGCCATGAAGTCGCCGGTGTGATCGATGCCGTTGGACCGGGTGTGACGATGTGGAAGAAGGGCCAGCGGGTCGGCGTGGGGTGGCACGGCGGACATTGCGGACAATGCGTCTCCTGTCGCCGTGGGGACTTCATGGGCTGTCAGAATTTTCAAGTCACGGGATTTCAGGAAGACGGCGGGTATGCCCAATACATGATTGCCCGGAACGAATCCTTGGCTGCGATCCCAGACGCTCTCTCGCCGGTAGAGGCGGCGCCGATTCTCTGTGCAGGCGTCACGACCTTCAACAGCTTGCGCCACAGCGGAGCGAAGGTGGGCGATCTGGTGGCGGTGCAGGGACTGGGCGGACTTGGGCATTTTGGCATCCAGTTCGCCAACAAGATGGGGTATCACACCGTGGCGATAGGGCGCGGGCAGGACAAGGAAACCTTGGCGCTGAAATTGGGCGCAGCTCGTTACCTCGACAGCGAGAAGACCAACGCGGCTAGCGAATTGACCAAGATGGGCGGCGCCTCGGTCATTCTGGCTACTGCGCCAAACAGTAAATCGATGTCGGAGCTGATCGATGGACTCGGTGTCGGTGGCAAGCTGCTGGTAGTGGGGGCATCAGCCGACCCCATTACTGTCACGCCCATTCAACTCATCGGTGCGCGTCGTTCGATTCAAGGCTGGCCATCGGGAACCGCCCGAGATTCGGAAGACACGCTGAACTTCTGTGCGCTGACCGGCATTCGTCCCATGGTCGAGCCCTTCCCACTCGAACAAGCCGCTGCCGCCTATGATCGCATGATGAGCGGCAAGGCGCGATTTCGAGTAGTGCTCACGATGGGCGGGTGATAGCAGGGTGCTGAAAAAGTCGCTCTTCTCACCCGCCCAGCCCCGGCGCGCCGAGACGCGCCT
>JBDTPK010000906.1:0-1541 GCA_039932735.1 Nitrospirota bacterium | reverse complement strand
GGTCGATTCATCGACAAAGTTTCACGGTCATGCTAGGGTTTGCGCGTGCGATATCTCTTCACGTCGTGGCTCGATTACCTGCTCATCTTTGTCCCGGTGACGATCGCGCTCGAAGTTTTTCGAACTGATCCATTGCTGATCTTTCTGTCGTCCGGGCTGGCCATTATTCCGCTGGCGGGCCTGTTGGGGCGAGCCACCGAACATTTAACGACCCACGTTGGCGCCGGCATCGGTGCGCTGCTCAATGCCTCGCTCGGCAATGCCGCAGAATTGATCATCGCACTTGTGGCTCTGCGCGAGGGCCTTCACGATGTCGTGAAAGCATCTCTCACCGGCTCGATCCTGGGCAACATCTTACTCGTACTCGGGGTCTCCATGTTTGCCGGCGGGTTGAAGTTCGAACGACAGAAGTTTAACCAGACTGCCGCTGGAATGGGGGCCAGTCTCCTGCTCCTAGCTGCTGTGGGGCTTATCATCCCCGCCCTCTTTCATTTGACCGCCGCCGATCGTGGGGTCGCGATTGAACGAGAGCTCAGTCTCACCATATCAGTTGTTTTATTCACTATTTATATAGCAAGCCTGGTGTTTACCTTGAAGACGCATCGTCATCTGTTTGGCGGAGAAGCCCATAACGCGTCGGGCATTGGAGAGCAATCCTGGACCCGTGGTGGATCGATTACGGTCCTCACTGTGGTGACCTGTCTCGTGGCTTTGATGAGCGAAATGTTGGTGGGGGCGCTGGAGTCGGCTTCGCACCAACTTGGTCTTACGCAAGTCTTCGTCGGCGTCATTCTGGTGGCCCTGGTGGGGAATGCGGCCGAACATTCCACGGCGGTGATGGTAGCGCTAAAAAATAAAATGGACCTCGCCTATGGTATCGCAGTTGGGTCCAGCCTGCAGATCGCGTTGCTCGTCGCCCCCTTGCTCGTCTTTGCCAGTTATCTCATCGGAGCGCCCTTGGATCTGATCTTCACGCCGTTCGAAGTCGCTGCTGTGACCATCTCAGTTCTGATTGTGGGCTTCGTCGCAATGGACGGAGAATCGAACTGGATGGAAGGCGTGATGTTGATCGGGGTCTACCTCATGCTGGCGATCGCATTTTTCTTCTTGCCGTCCTAGCAAAAATTCATCCAAATTCATGGGTAGAAGCTCAGTCGTGTCCGCATTGGAAGTGTACCAGTGAACCTTTCCCTTTAGCGTTGTCAGACTTTATCCATGTCGATGACTTCCGTGGCCTCCCACAGATTCTTCTGCTCCGCATCTGCCAGATCTTTCACTCGATCCTCTTCCGTCTCTTCGCCAAACTGACGTGTGCGTGTCGGCGTGGGCTTCTCCTTCTCGGAGGGAGACGCACCCGCCTCTGATGGCGACTGATGTTTTCTTCGCTTCTTGGCAGGATCTCTATTGACAGGCATGACAACTCCGCTGTGAAGTCCAATCAGTTTCCACTCAGTCTAAGCAGAAAGTCAATGGAGTCAGATGGTCGTTGTAGATAGCCCATCATCTGTCCGGTTTTTGTAGCACGTGATCTGTCCGGTTGA
>JBDTPK010000905.1:0-1542 GCA_039932735.1 Nitrospirota bacterium | reverse complement strand
CACGAGCAGTTTGCATTTCGTCTCGATCGGTCGGAGGTCTGGCGTCATCGTGTTCTGGTATCGACCGATGGTCAGGGGCATGGCTCCTGAAGAGTTCCTGATCATTCTCTGTCTGCATGGGTCCAAGCATGGATGGGAACGGTTGAAGTGGGTCGCTGACGTCGCCGAGCTGCTTCGCTCTCAGTGGATAAATTGGAAGCGGGTGTTCTCGACTGCAGCGGAGCGGAAATGCCACAGGATGCTGTTGTTGGGACTTGCGCTCGCCATCGGCTATTGGAGATCTCACTTCCTCCGGACATACTGAACGCCATTTTTGAAGACTTTGATGTGTTGGTGCTGGCTCAACGTATGCCGAAGAGCTTACTGGCGAAGAAGCAAGATGGTATCGATGAACATGATGGACCGGCGTTGTATTTTTCTCTGAAAAATACTGAGTGAGACCACTGGCGGTATGGCCGGGTGTTGTTCCCCCCACGGCCGTCCTGTGCTCAAGCGTTTGCCTTCGTGGTTCCGATTGCGGAAGCCGATGACGATGCTTGCTCATATCGTGCCGCCGTTTCGTGCATTCGCTGTTCTGTGCCTTCCAGTGAAGAGCCTGGGCCGTACCTTCGTCCATTCAAGTATACCGGCGCATTGAGAACCTCCTGACATTACCGATCTTCGCGTTGGCTTGGCGCCCGTTGCTCCTGAAAAAATCTGCATGGTAGGATAGCAACGTAGCGGGAAGCTTCTGAAGTTGAGCTGGGAATGCGCCACATTGAATTTTCATGCTGGTCAGACATTCTGCATTCAAGATGAACAGTGGGGAGAGGAAGGTGTTATGAAGAAAATATGGATGGCATTCTTTGCACTACTGGCTCCCATTGCTGTGGTCCATCTGGTCTTTGCTGCGGGGCTGTTCAAGGAGGGTGAGAAAGCGCCCTCGTTTATGTTGACCTCAATCACAGGCGAGAGTATGGGGTTGGATACCTATAAGGGGAAGGTTGTGGTACTTGGATTGTTTCATATCTGCGATCCCTGTATGGTGCAAGGAACCGCCCTTCAAAAGGTTTCTGAGATGACGAAAGGAAAAGACGTAGCCGTACTTGGCGTCAATTCTTCCGGCGATACCAAGAAAAGTGTCGGCGAGTTTTTGTCCGCCTTTCCAGTGAACATCACGTATCCCTACCTGCTGGATCCGAACAAGATGACGGATAAATTGTATGGAGGAGGGAAGTTTATCCCCAACGTGTATGTGATTGATCAGCAGGGCGTGATTCGGTGGCAGCGTGTCGGCAATATGGATCTGGCGGGTGAAGAGGCGATTGTGGCAGAAGTCGAGAAATTGTTGGCTGGTGGACAGAGCAAAATGTAAGGAGCAGGGAGGCAGGGCCTCTCCCTGCTCACAGACCGCGCACGATCAGAATGTACTCGGTCGATGTGTGCATTCGGAGAAACCCCGCCTCCCTGCGTAGCATGCAAACAACTTCTGCGCAAGAGAGGAAAGAAAAAAAACAATGGATGAGATGGAAGAGGGTAAGCAGAAGTTTTTGGAAGTGGTGA
>JBDTPK010000904.1:0-1544 GCA_039932735.1 Nitrospirota bacterium | reverse complement strand
AACTTCTACCGCACGTCGCATCGGAAGATCTATCGTGCGATGTTGGAATTATCGGATGTCGGAGAAGTGATCGATCAGATTACGTTGACAGAACGGTTGAAGTCGGAGGGAGAAATCGAGGTCGTCGGGGGAGCCGCCTATTTAGCGGAACTCGTGCAGAGCGTCGCCAGTTCGGCCAATATCCGCTACCACTGCAAGATCGTGCGCGACAAGGCCTTGCTGCGAGAGTTGATCAATACCTCGACGGAGGTTCTCACACGTGGCTACGAAGGCAGCTCGTCCATCGACGATCTGCTCGATTTCGCGGAGCGGTCGGTGTTCGGCATCGTGCAGGGGAAACTGGATCGGTCGTTTACCCCTATTAACTCCATTATTAAGGAAAGTCTTGACCTTGTTGACAAGTTGTCGAAGCGAAAAGAACATGTCACGGGCGTCCCCACCGGCTTTTACGATCTCGACGACATCACCGCCGGGCTCCAACCCTCCGACCTCGTGGTCATCGCTGGGAGGCCTAGCATGGGGAAGACGAGTTTGGCGTTGGGGATGGCCGTACATGCCGCCATCCACGCAGGTGCCGTGGTGGGAATTTTCAGCCTGGAAATGTCGAAGCCGCAGATCGTCCTCCGCATGTTGAGTTCAGAAGCGCGGGTCGATTCGCATGGTCTCCGAACCGGCAAGCTTCAGAAAGAGGATTGGTGGCGACTTGCGGAAGCGGCAGGCCGACTGGAGCAAGCGCAGATCTATATCGACGATACCGGCGGCATCACCGTGCAGCAGATGCGGGGGAAGGCGCGCCGGTTGAAAGCCGAACGGGGGCTGGATCTCTTGATTGTCGACTACCTCCAGCTGATGCAGGGGCGGAGCGATTCGGAATCCCGGCAGCAGGAAATCTCCGATATCTCCCGCTCGCTGAAAGCCTTGGCCAAGGAGCTCAACGTGCCGGTCGTCGCGCTGTCGCAGCTCAGCCGTGCAGTGGAAGCTCGCAAGCCACCGATTCCGATGCTCGCGGATCTTCGCGAGAGTGGCGCGATCGAGCAGGATGCCGACGTCGTCATGTTCATTTACCGTGAAGATGTGTATGACCAGAATTCCGAACGGAAGGGCATTGCCGATATTCTCGTGAGCAAACATCGGAACGGCCCGATCGGGAGAAAGGAGCTCTTCTTCCACGACCGTTTTGCGAAATTCGAGAGCCTCGACAATCGAGAAGTCGTTTGACCCTGTGTCACCTCACCCGTATAATCTTTCTCACCTCTACACCGTATCTGAGTCTACCAAGAGGATCGTGCGATTGTTCACAACGTGTTTCATCCCCAGGCGAACCGCAATTCGCCGCGGTCATACGTTCCTCAGCGGAGTGGCGTGCGCGCTGATTCCCTTGGCGCTCGTGGCCTGTGCTGCGACACCTCAAGTGCCGAATGACACACCCGCCTCTTCTGACACGCTGAAGGCAACGCCCGCGGTTCATCTCCCCAACGCCACTGCGTCTTATCATTTCATGCTGGGGTACCAAGCCGAGCTTGCACAGGACATGGATCGCGCGA
>JBDTPK010000903.1:0-1545 GCA_039932735.1 Nitrospirota bacterium | reverse complement strand
GGCATCTGACCGTTGGGGTGCAAGTATGTACCTTGGAGCATCAGTTGCATCTGCTGTTTCGCGAAGTCGGGGTCCACGATAGACAGCGGCAGCGTGTGGAAGGCCAGGTCCCAGGCCGCGTACCAGGGATATTCCCACTTATCCGGCATCGAAATGATGTCCTCGTTGACCATGTGAAACCAGTCCCGATTTCTGGAGTACCCGCTGCCGGGCTGAAGGGGGTGGGCATGGTGCTCTTTCAGCCACATATCGGCATCGAAGAAATAAAACTGTTTGGACCAGAGCATGCCGGCCAGGGCCTGGCGCATCACGTTGGCTGCGCCGGGGGTGACCGAGGGTGGAGTCACGGACCGGTAGAACTCGTCGGCCTCTTGCAGCCGAGCGGCGAGGGTTTGGGAAAATGCCGGCCCGAAGGGAATGGTGGAGGCTTGGTTGGTGAGACGCAGGCGCGCGGTCATGGACTGGCCGGGACCCACCATCTGCCGGTAGTGCGCGGCAACTTTGGTGCCCTGGCGGGCAGGGTTCACGGTCTTTTTTTTGCCATGGACCACATAGTTGTTGATGCCGTCTTTGACGTAGGGGCTGAGATTATGGTGTTGGGGAAAGAGCCGCTCATTGTTCGTTTCGTTCTCGGTAAACAGCAACGGGACGGTACCGTCACAGTACAAATGATAGGTGCCCAATACGTCATGTTCCGCCGCTATTGCGCTCGTGCCCGCCGGTCTCTTGATCTGCTTGAGGATCGGTTTCTTGCTCGGCCGCGCAATCCACGACGCCCAGTCGTTGCGAAACCACAGCGTCGGCAACAGGTGCAACTCAGCCTTCTCCGGTCCCCGGTTGATCGCGGTGATCTGCACCAGTATGTCGTCCGGACCGTCTTTGGCGTACTCCACAAAGATGTCAAAGTAGCGATCCTGATCAAACACGCCGGTATCGATGAGTTCATACTCGCTTTCGTTTCGAGAACGCCCTCGATTCGTGTCCACCAGACCGGAGTAGGGATAGGCGGCTTGCGGATACTTGTAGAGATATTTCATG
Organism: Nitrospirota bacterium; assembly: GCA_039932735.1. Taxonomy (GTDB): domain Bacteria; phylum Nitrospirota; class Nitrospiria; order Nitrospirales; family Nitrospiraceae; genus Palsa-1315. The sequence goes on along the minus strand of JBDTPK010000903.1, from coordinate 507 downwards.
TAGGAGTGCGTCGGCGTGCTGTCCAGATAGAAGTAATATTCTTTGACGTCCTCGCCATGGTTGCCTTCGTTGTTCGTCAGCCCGAAGAGCCGTTCTTTCAGGATCGGGTCTTTTCCGTTCCAGAGGGCGAGCGCAAAACAGAGCCGCTGTTTGTCGTCGGAGATACCCGCCAGTCCATCCTCGCCCCAGCGATAGGCGCGCGAGCGCGCCTGATCATGGGAGAAATAGTCCCAGGCATTCCCATCGGCGCTATAGTCTTCCCGCACCGTGCCCCATTGCCGTTCGCTTAAATAGGGCCCCCAGTGTTTCCAGAGGCGACCGTCTTTCAATAACCGAGTGTACTCGGCAGTGTGTGGCATGGCTCTCTCCTCCAACCTACTCGGACGTGACGAAGTTGTTCAGGACCAGCAGGCAAGCGCGCGCAGGATAGCGAAAAATGGCAAGTTAGGCAACTGGTAAGACATGGCTCTCTTCGCTCAGATTATTCATGAATGCCGGCGCGCGGTA
>JBDTPK010000902.1:0-1548 GCA_039932735.1 Nitrospirota bacterium | reverse complement strand
CAGGATATATTTTGAATGAAATGTTGAGATTGCTAGAGAGGGATGCATAACGATATTCTTGGCATCTGAATGTGAACGGTCGAATGTGCACTTCAAGTGCGCATCTCGTCGCTACAAATAATATTTCACTCTGTTCGCTGGCGATAAATGGGAAGGAATCCAAATCTATGAAAATACGCCTGAAAATTGCTTCGGGGATCGCGAGTGCATTTCTATTGCTGGTATGTTCAGCTGCACGAGCCGATTTCAATTATGAATTAGCCGTATGGAACATTGACAATGACGTTAGTGGTAATTGCTCATATGTATATCCGCCATGTTGGGCCCAGCAATACTATGGTTGGGCAGGGTATTACGTGGGCCTGGCTGATTATTACGGCAGTAGGCCGTGCGGAGAATTTACAGGTGGATGCGACGGCCCCAATTCGAGAAGTGCCGCTGTGGGGTTCAGCAATGCGGTAGCCAGCTATGCTTTCCAGGAAGCGCTTAACTGGGCAAATTTTTCTTCATGAATGGGAAAAGTATTGCACTAGTTGCGCTCGGTGTAGCTGGTGGCTATTGCTTGACGACGCTGTTTGGTGCCGGTGACAACTCAAATGCACCCAACAAAGGCTCTGTTGAATGGGTGCCTGTAGTTCAAGATTCGAAGTTAAAGCTGGAGAACGACGAGCTGCGTAAGCAAGTTGCGGCTCACTTGAGTGCCCTAGGAACTCAAGTGAGTGCTCCGCCAAAAAAAGTGTTCACGTCATCTGAAGAAATGATGGCAGCACTCAAAGATGCGACGATGAGAAATTACACTCGAGCTTTGCAGCAGGAAACCGATCAGTTAATTGCTGCAGGTTTTTCGATGGATCGCATTCAGTATTTAAAAGGACGTTCAGAACAGCTGGATACAGATCGACGCAATGCCGAGGCCGATCGAAGGATGAAGGGATTGCCTCCAGTTGTTGATTTGACCTACTCGTTGGATAACAGCGATCTTGATCTGAAAAATGAAATCGGCGAAGTTGAATATGAGAGATATCGCAAGGCGACCGGCCGGCAAATCAGCGTTCCGGTCACATCAGTTTTGCCAGGCAGTGTCGCGCAAATTGTCGGAGTGAAGCCCGGCGATGAAATAATTAAATTTGGTGACCAACGGGTTTACAACGTAGGTCAATTGACAAAATTATCCGAGAAACAAGTCACACTTGGCGAGCGCTTGACCTTAGTAGTGCAGCGAAATGGTTTGGCAATACAGTTCGATGTGCCATCGGGCGTGTTGGGTGTTTCGTCTCCATTTCCGCCGCCGGCATTATCGAAGGTGTTCGAACACAGTCTCAAAGCTCAGGGCATTCAGCCCTGACGTATCTGTTGTCCTGCGTATGGCTGCTTGGTCTACAGACAACCGGACGGGCGGCAAGCCGGCACACGAGTACGGCAACCCCACAGCGGGTGCAGTTGCAAGCTTCCCCACCTCGTAGACAGGTCATAACTAGAGCTTTCTGGCATGTGGTAATCCTCCCATTTTCCGTAGGGCTGAGAAGTAGGACTACGCGGCCATGGCCA
>JBDTPK010000901.1:0-1549 GCA_039932735.1 Nitrospirota bacterium | reverse complement strand
CCCGTTTTTGAGACATGATTTTTCTGGCTTCAAGTAGCGGTTAATAGAGGTGCCCGGTAGATAGTTCCCATGCAACATATTCTCCCATACATGTTGCACTTGGTTTTTGAGCGCGCCCTCCTTGTCGCCTCCATGACGCGCCACAATGCGGGTCAAGCTCGTCCAGGGCACAAACTCCATCAATTGCGCAAACACGGTTTTGCCAATATACATGGTCGTCTCCAGCGTATTGAACACGCTGGAAACGACCAAAAAAACAGAAATTCGCGTTTCAAGTCGGCACCAAAACACATCGCTTGCACAACCACGCCAGCAGTGGCTTTATCGCAGTCTTGCTATCATGTAACCGGACACTACTGGTCTACTACACAGAAGGACAGGATTCGCCAATGAAGAGACAGGAGCAGGCTACGAGAAACAACGCGGTTCTGGCTAGATAGTGTCGTCACGAGATGTAAAATGATGTAGCATCATGCTGAACCGAAGGAGGTTGCGCATGAAACCCTCACATCGTCGACACGCTATAGCCAACAGCACGTGGGAATTGCTGGAGCCGCATTGGCCCGGACGCGAGGGCGTTTGGGGCGGCATCGCAACGGATACTCGCTTGTTTATCGAGGCCGTGTTCTGGATGTTACGCACCGGCGCCCCGTGGCGGGATGTGCCGCCGGACTTGGGGGACTGGAAGCACGTGCCGCGGCGGTTTTGTCGCTGGCGGGACAAAGGGCTGTGGGAAAAACTGCTCGAAACCCTGATGGATGAGCCGGACTATGAAGGGCTGATGATCGACGCTAGTCATTGTAACGTGCACCCGCACGCGGCAGGTGCCAAGGGCGGCAATCAAGAGAGGAGCCGGACAAAAGGGGGCTCAACACCCAGATACCTCTGGCCGTGGCTGCGCATGGTCTGCCGCTCAGAGTCGTGGTCACGCAAGGGACCGTGGCAGATTGCACGCAACCTGGCCGCTTGATGGAAGGGATCGCGGCCGTGCCTCTGATTGCCGATACAGGCGATGACAGCGATGCGATCGTCGATCAGGCCACAAGCCGGGGCCTGCACGCGGGGATTCCGCCCAGAAAAAACAGACTCCCGCCAAGACCGTACGCCCAGGAACGGTACAAACTACGGCATCGGGTCGAGAACGCATTCCTGCATCTCAAACGCTGGCGCGGTATCGCGACCCGATATGCCAAGCATACCGCGTCATTCCTCGCCGCCGTGCAAATCAGGTGCATCGCTCTCCGGGCGGCTATCTCGTGACGACACCATCTAATACGATGTAGTCATAAATTGTCGGATGATCTGGTAGTGCTAGAGCCTCGAAATACTCCACAATGAGCTTTTCTATTTGGAGTAGGTCGTTCGAGTATGCTGTCTGACTGCGAATCCACGAAAACTGTGCTTCGAATCCTTCATCAGGCGGATTGGGGTCATTTACGAGATCACGCCAAGGTTTCCCGAACACATCCGGAAGACCATTTATCAAAGGAATTAGCTTTCGATTTCTATCACCACCACAGAATGCTGCCTTGCTAGCACCAGCACCCAA
>JBDTPK010000900.1:0-1550 GCA_039932735.1 Nitrospirota bacterium | reverse complement strand
CGGCCAGCGCCTGCGAGACGCCCTCTCGTTGCTTCGTCTGGTAATACAGGGGAATCCGGATGCCCAGCATCACCTGGTACCCGTTTTCCCCGATGCGGTCGTTCCGGAGACCGAGCGCCGTCAGATCGAAGTCCGGGTAATACTCGCGTCGCGCCAGCGCGACGGCCTGCTCGCCCCGCTCGATACCCTTTGCCGTCGCCAGCAGGATTGGCGACACCGCGTCCGCCCGATGATTGAGTTCTTCCAACGAAATGGGCAGGAGATTGACCTGAATCTCTTCCGGGGTTCCGAGCGGACCGGCGGGTGGGCGGTTACGCAGCCGATTAATTTCGGCGTGCAAACTTTCCTTCTGCTGTTGAAGCACCGCCAGTCGGTCCAGAACCCGCGAGACCTCGACCTGGGCGCGGAAAACGTCTTGTTGCGCTGCTTGGCCGACGCCATAGCGGGCCCTCGCGGTCTTTTCGAACTGGAGCAACAGCCGTTCGTTTTTTTCCACGATCTCGATCGCCTTGTGCACGAAATGGAGATCGAAGTAGTCCTGCTTCAGTCGTGCAATCACCCGGAGCTGCATCGCTTCATACTCATGTTCGAAACGCTGCGCGTCCCGAGAGGCCACCTCTCCACGCAGCCGTAGCTTGCCAGGGAACGGAATTTCCTGACCAATCCCATATATGGCTCCTTGGACCCCCGGAGCCGCCATAGGTAACTGCTGGTAGCCGATCTGAGCCTTTGGATCAGGGAGGGTTTGTACCTGGGGGATGACGGCCCTCGACACCTCCCATCGCTCTCGCGCTGCCTTAGTGTCCGGATTTTGCTGAGCCACCTCCTCGATGAGAGCCTTTAAGGAAAGTTTCTTGTCTCGTATTTCCTCTGCGGCGCTGAACATGGGCAGTACGGCAAACGCGAGGATCAAGGACACGATGACTAGCCGTCGAACAGAACTGGAATAGTGAGTGATCATGTGGCACCTCTCCTCGAAAAAGTGAAGCTGGGTTCATTGGAAGCTGGGTTCATTGACGGACGAAGTCAATGAGCCAAGGGACCAACGACGAATGAAAGAGGTTCAGATGCGAAAGGTGCAGAGGTGTGTATACAAGGGAGGACCGGATCTTACCGGACAAACATTGTGGAGGTGATCCTCGCACGACGTGGTTGGGACTTCAATCAACCACGAGGCATCAAGCACTCCCACCTCGTGGAGAACTGGCATCTCTACGAATTCCGATGAGGACAATGAGGGCAGGGACTCCGGACACGTTCTACCTCCAGTCATACTATGCTCGCTGTGTTCGGTGTGAGCATGGTGGTTGGCGGCACTCGCAACCATCTCGATTCCGGCCGGCGGCGCCACCATAGGACAGAAACTGCTACCGATCTGACACACAAATACCGCGCTTATCACGACGAGTGACAGCATTCCAAACCGGCCTTCATATGAGAAATGAACCGATGGCATAGCTAGGCACTCTATTCCTCCATGGTTTTTTATTCAAGTACCAGTCTTGTCCAATGACACATGAGCCTGAACGGAGCGCCGTGAATCCACGGTG
>JBDTPK010000899.1:0-1556 GCA_039932735.1 Nitrospirota bacterium | reverse complement strand
TCAGGCACGCGGATCTCAAAGGATTCATGTACAGCCGGGAAGATGTGACGGCTCGATCGCTGGCGAACGGCTACTCTCAAAGCCTCGGTACCATTTTCAGTCAGGAAATGAAGCCGTTGGAGGTGGAAATTCTGGTGGTGCAGGTCGGACATAACGGCCAGCCCAATGAGATGTATCGTATTTCATTTGACGGCAGCATCATCGACGAACGTACCTTTGCGGTCATCGGAGGCAAGTCCGAGGCCGTGCAGGCGCTGCTCAAGGAAAAAGGGTTGACGCAGCCCCCGGAACTCAAAACCGCGCTCACTCTTTGTCTCACCGCACTTGAACAGATCGGGAACCAGAAGCTCTCGCTGGAGAGCCTGGAGGTGGCAATCTTAGATCGCGCCCGCGACGGCAGAAAGTTCCGTCGTCTCTCTTCGGTCGACACGAAACAACTCCTCGCAATGTAGAAGCCTGTCGGAGTTTTACCCAAACGGCTATTTTCCGGGTAGCAGAACCCCTTCCGTGCCTCCGATCGTCGATCCTGGGGCATTCTATGAGGTCGCGTTTTGACCGCATCGATTACGCGGACGGCCTCCCGCCAGTTTCCCCATTAAGTTTCTGATGCGCAGACCGATATAGACAGAGAGCAGAGTCTATAAATGGACACGACGGTCGGGTCAGACAGTCCAGTATCTGCCAAAACCAGGAGGTCTTCATGGACGCAGAGGTACCGATATCCCCATCCCTCGCAAAAACGATCTTGGTCGTTGACGACGACCCATCGACGAGGTTGATCTGCGCCAAGACGCTCCGTGCTGAAGGGTTTACTGTCCTTGAGGCGGAAGGCAGTTCGGAGGCATTAAAGATCTTGGCCACTCACCAAGAGCCAGTCGACCTGCTGCTGACTGATCTCATGTTGCCTCCGCCAGGCCTTCAATTGGCCTCTACAAAAAATCCATACCCGCGGGTCCATGGTTACGACATCATCCAACGCACCCTGGCGATGAAGAAGATATTCCGCGTGATCTTAATGTCGAGCCTGTCGTGTCATGAACGTAAGACGTACCATGCTGTCACCGATCACCTGCCCTTTCTCCAGAAGCCCTTCTCCGTTGTGGCTTTGATGCGTCTGGTCCACGAAGTGCTCGCCTCGGCTCCGCTCTCCTCCGACGACTCCGCCGCTAAGTCGACCGCCAAACAAGACGTTCGATGGTATGACTAGCCTCACGTTTCAACGCACGTGAATCACAACTCTCCCGCTCCCCGGCGAATCATCCCTAATCCGCATCGCGAGCTCTCCCACGTCTCGATGCCGTTCTAAGAACCAGCGAGGCACGAACAGTGTCCCCGATGGGATTCTGGAGGCTCCTCGAATCTCGCGCGCCTACGAGTCCACTACAAGTCGCGGACAATGCGGAAACGCTTTACTACGCACGGTTCGTCCGGTACCCCTAAACTTCTTGGACTGGCGAGCTTGGTAGACCGGAAGCACACTACTGCCACTACAACCCTTCTCAGCTCTTGCGACTTCGTCCGCAATCCGCCTAAAATGATCGCTATGCCCTTCACGC
>JBDTPK010000898.1:0-1557 GCA_039932735.1 Nitrospirota bacterium | reverse complement strand
CTAGAGGAGCAAGGGAACGATGTCTTTTGCCCGTCCTTGGAGGGAGAGGGCGGCATCAGGTGAAGTGGGTGTGGAGTCAAGGTTGATTTCGATGACAAAGGCCCCGTTTGCCTTGGCTGCCGGCATCAGCATCGCAGCCGGATAGACGAGTCCTGATGTTCCCACGATTACCATCACGTTGCACGATTCGGCGGCCCGGAAGCTAGTCGCCAGGACCTGTTCGTCGAGTGCTTCTCCGAACCAGACGATGTGAGGTCGGAGCAATCCGCCGCATGTGCGACAGTGAGGGAGAAGTGAGAGTGGCACATCTCGATTGTCGATCACGAGGCGGCAAGACGTACAGCGAACCTTCCAGATGTCGCCGTGCAACTCTGAGATCCGTCGAGAGCCTGCCAGCCGATGGAGTCCGTCGACATTTTGCGTAATGAGATGGAAATGCTTCATGCGTTCTTCCATGCGCACCAGAGCATAGTGCGCCTCATTCGGTTGCTTGGTACCAAGGATCTCCCTCCGCCAGTTGTACCATTCCCAGACTAATCGTGGGTCTCGCACAAAAGCCTCGGGCGTTGCCAGATCCTCTGCGCGAAAGTTGCGCCACAAGCCGTCTATCCCGCGAAAGGTCGGCACGCCACTATCCGCAGAGATGCCGGCGCCGGTGAGGACGGTCACGTTCCGAGCGGACGCGAGCTGTGTACGAGCGAGGAGAATCTGATCGTCGGTCGCCATAGAATGTGCGATTGTATCGCATTTCGAGCCAACGAATCTGCGTGGTATAGTACGCAGCCGTTAATCTTGTGAGGAGCATGATGAAACAAATTCTCATGGTGGGAGCTGGATCAGTCGGTGGGTTCTTCGGCGCGCATTTCGCGAAAGCGAAGCTCCCTGTGTCGTTTCTTCTTCGGCCGAAGACGCTCGCAGTTGTGAAGCAGAACGGACTCACAATTCGCAGTGCTCAAGGCTCCTTCACGGTGCATCCGCCGGCTGCGTCCGACCCACGAGATCTCGCGAAGCCGGACCTGATCATTCTCTCCGTGAAAGCATACGATCTGGATGAGGTGCTGACCCAAATCGAGCCGGTTATTACGAATCAGACCGTCATCTTAACCCTCCAGAATGGAGTCGATACCGAAGATCGTATCCTGGCGCGCGTTCAACGGGATTGCGTCGTCGGTGGGATTGCTTACATTTATACCAAGATCGCGGAACCTGGCGTCATCGACCATTATAAGAAGGGGGCTGTGGCGATCGGGGAGTTGATGGGGCATCAGAGCTCTCGCCTGCTGGCCATCGCGGATCTGTTCAAACAGGCGGGGATTCCTTGTCAGCTGGTCGACGATATCCGGCGCAGCAAGTGGGAGAAGATGTGTTGGAATTGCGTCTTCAATCCCTTGACCGTGATGATCGACGACAAAGTGTCCAAGGCGCTCGATCATCCCGAAATGCTGCATGTGATTCACCAAATCGTGGGTGAAATTGTGGCTGTGGCTGCCACTGCAAAGGTGCCGTTAGCCGCCGATATGGCGGACAAGGTGGTTCGCTGGACCCAAGAGATTCGGG
>JBDTPK010000897.1:0-1558 GCA_039932735.1 Nitrospirota bacterium | reverse complement strand
ACGTTCCACAAATCCCAGTGGAATGGATCTGGCGAAATCCCGTTACGTGCCGTGACGGACGGCACGATTGCTCGCTTCGGTGCGATCGATCCCTCGGAAGGAGGCAAGACGCTCCGCAGCACCGCCAATGTGAACTACCATTACGATACGACATCGGGCGGTCAGTTTTTTGCTGAAAATGGTCACCAGCTTCGTTCTCGGCTTCCGAAACTCCTCAACGCACCCCACCGGAAAAGAGCTGCTCTTGCAGCTCGGGGTGGGGTGCGTGAGAATGCCACGCTTCCGGTGCTTTCTCCGCTTGCGGCCTGGCCTTGGGCAAGGCGCGTCTCGGCGCGCCAGGGTTGGGCGGGTGAGTAGGGAGATCGTTTTGAGCCGTCTATAGTGGAGCGACATGAAATCAACGCGAAGAGTTTTACCACGTCTCTATTTCAATCACCCCACGCTTAGGGTGGCGCGGTCGCTTGTGGGAAAATATCTCGTCCGTTGCATCAATGGCAGAGAGATCGCCGGGAAGATCGTCGAAGTGGAGGCCTATGTTGGTCCACACGATAAGGCCTGCCATGCGTCGAAAGGGAGAACGCAACGGACGGAGGTGATGTTTGGTCCGGCAGGGGTCGCCTACGTCTACCTCATTTATGGGATGTATCATTGTCTGAACGTGGTGACGGAGCGGGAAGAGTTTCCCTCAGCGGTATTGATTAGGGCGATTGAACTTGATGGGAATTTGATCGATGGACCAGGGCGGCTCTGTCGCGCGCTGCAGATTGATCGCCGTCTCAACCGTGCGGACCTCACGACCGGCGAATCCCTCTGGTTCGAGGATCGAGGAGAATTGGTGAAGAAAGGAGGTGTGGGAGCGCACACCAGAATCGGTGTCGATTATGCGGATACGTGGGCCAAGAAACTCTGGCGATTCAGATTGCGTGCGGTTACAGCCCCCACAGGGGCACGACGCACAAAAAAACAGGGGGGCGCCGAATAGGTCCGGTACCCCCCTGTTGTATTTCGCTGAACGGCTCGACTATTCGATCTTACGATCTCCAGAGATCTTCGTCGCAGATGTAACCGGTGGGGCGATCTTGACCTGAATTCCCGAGACCTTCGGGAGTTGTCCTGCGCCCTGTTCCCCGGTAATCCTCGCGTTGTCTGTCTTTTTCAGGTGCTGTTCGCTATGCGTGATGGAGTTCTGGGACTTGAGCAACGTGGAATCTCCACGTCCATCCGACTGCCCAGGATCGTTAGCAGTTGTTTGGCCAGTGACGGGGCTTACGCTGGCCTTCGCCGGGTAGCCTTCATGCTTGGGGAGCATCGATGGATTCGCCGAGGCCATCGTCAGCGCAAAGAGGACACCGGAGACGGTCGCAATAGTGCCGATTACGAGCTTCATACGCCTACTCCTTTGGATAATGATGGTGGCTATAGAACATACTGGTTTTCATGGTCAAGGCCGAATCAAGTATTGGGGATCATAGCCAGGACGGGGTGGGTCTGTCAAAGGAAGAATGGGAGGGGAGCAGTCAGACCATTCTTCTTGCTCGCTGAGGCCGCACGAACAGAA
>JBDTPK010000896.1:0-1558 GCA_039932735.1 Nitrospirota bacterium | reverse complement strand
CGTTGCTCCAGAGATACTTGCTATGGTCCGTGCCGTCGACGTCTTCTTTAAAGTTGAAGGTCTCGATGGGGACCGTCTCGGGTCCGTAGGGCAGACGTATGAGGACCCGCGGCAGCGCCAGACCCACATAGCGTGAATCTTCCGATTCCCGGAAGGATTTCCACTTGATATAATCTGGCGTTTCGAATTTCTTGGCCAAGTCTCGTGGGTTGGGCAGATCCGTGAAGCTCTCCAATCCCATCAGCCCTGGGTCGGCTGCGGCCAGGAACGGCGCATGCGCGGCCGCCGCGACGTTGGAGATCTTCTCCAACAGCCCGATGTCCTGGGGATTGCGGCCGAATTCGTAATCGCCGACCAAGGCGCCGTAGGGCGCCCCGCCGAAGGTCCCGTATTCTTCTTCGTAGACCTTTTTAAAGAGGGCGCTTTGATCGAACTCCGCCGCTTTTTCGAGATCCTTCCCGAGTTCTTTCTTGCTGATGTTGAGCACACGCAGCTTGAGCATGACGCTGGTTTCCGACTGCATCACCAGATAGTGCAGCCCGCGCCACGACCCCTCGAGCTTCTGAAATTCAGGCGCATGCATGATGGCGTTCAGCTGCGCCGTCAGCAGCCGGTCGATGTCGGCGATGCGGGCACTGATGGTCGCTTCGAGGTCTTTCGACACCCGGAGCTGGCCCTTCATCACCTCATCGACGAGCGTCGCTATCTGCCGGCGAGATTGATCACGCTCCCAGTCGTCTTTCCCGATGCGGGTCTCGCTGATGATCTGATCGAGCACCCCACCCACCTCTACGGTGGTGGCTTCGGCGGCTTGTGCTTGGGCTTGTTTTGCTTCCTCAGCCATTGGATGTCTCCTTTCCCTCTCCAAGGCCGGCTTCCTTGCCGATCTTCTGCTGGAGTTCGGTATCTTTGATGATGTCCTGGAGTTTCTCGGCCAATTTGTCGTTCCCATCCGCCTTCGCGAGGAGGGCCGACAACTGCTTGCGGATTTCCACGAGCTTGCGCAAAGGCTCGACTTGATTGGCGACTTGCTCAGGCCCGAAATCGTCGATACCGTTGAACTTCAACTCCACCCCGATTTTAGATTCGTCGTCCGTCAACTTGCTGTCGACTTTGTAGACCAGCCGAGGGGCCATCCCTTTCATGACACCGTCAAAATTATCCCGGTCAATTTCAACGAACTTGCGTTTGGGATCCTTTAACGCCGGCAGCGGCTGTTCCGGGTTTCCGGAAAGATCGGCCATGATGCCCATCACGAAGGGCAATTCCTTCATCTCTATCGCGCCGCCGGTTTCCACGTCATAGGTTATCTGCACGCGCGGGGGCCTGACACGGTCCAACTTATGTTGTGTACTTTCCTTTCCCATACGAGTCCTCCATTCTGGTTAGGTCGGGTCTACATGGTCGTTTCCGGATGTTGCGCCGCCCGTTGCCGACATAACCCGGCTCATTCTGACCGTTCTTCTTTGATGCCCAGCGTCTCGCGGACGCCCCCCAACACCGAGTCGTCTTTGATCACTTCGCGGAGCCATTCATCTAACGGCATCTCACCCCACCG
>JBDTPK010000895.1:0-1561 GCA_039932735.1 Nitrospirota bacterium | reverse complement strand
AAATAGCCGGTACAACGATCGCATTACTCGAACCACGACCGCCTTTGAGCGCCAAACAAGGACAATATGGATGCCTTTGCAATCATGCTATCACTCGTCGCCATTGTGATGGCCTTCATGGCCCTTCAGCGCATGGGTGGGATGAAGAACGTCCGGCAGCAAATAGACCTCATGACCGTAAAGACAGAAGGCGCGACAAAGAGAACCCGAGAGTCGACCGCCGACGCCTTACGGAGGCCCGAACACATGATCAGGGGGCAGGACGACCCGCCTCATGCCACAGACGGCAAATCCTCAAGCCATTCTGAGCCGGTGTCCCAGTCATGAAAGCATGGGCAGGTCTGATCGGAGGGTGTGTATTGGGATTTCTTGCGGCCATCATCGTGAACCTCGCGGCTCCCGACTTTCTGACTCCCTACCTACGAGTCCTTTCGCCCGTTGGTCAGCCTGAATCAGTCAGAGGTATGGTCGTAACAAAGCAGCGAGAATCGGCTCGATTGCTCCTGACGCTGTCCACACCCAAGGGGGTCCTCTTGGCGACGTTCACCGAAAAGATCGACGAAATCGACCTCCTCATCACAGAGGGAAACTTAATCACGATCCGGCTCAAAGCGTACTCGCCCTTCGTGGAGAATCCCACGGTTGAAAAAGTCGAAATCGACACCGAAGGTCAGCGATTCGAAACACCCTCCACCTCCACGCAATAACGCAAATAGGACTCCCAATTAGGAACCGGCCTCCTAGCAGGATGATGAAAAAGTCCACCAGAGGCGTTCTCGCGTCGCTCAGAGGCTCAACGTACTGAAGCGTACGCCTCGCCTCTTCGCTCGCTGCGGCCTTGCTGGACGGCACTTTGAGCTTCCCGAGGTTATTCTGGCTTCAGCGTTATACGGAAAATTCCAGTTTTTCAGCAGCCTGCTACGCACTCGAAGTGAAGGAGGCCGTGTGGATCCGCCGACCGTCAATTATCAGTTACTGAGCCGACCATCAAATAGTGCGTAGCGTGAGCTCAATAATCGCCTGTCTTGCCTGTAGGGATGCACTTTCAGAGAAGTTATACGCGAACACTTTGACGGTCTGATCAGTATCATTCGAAGACCTTGGATCATGACCAACGTCTCACCATTCAGGGTTCCGATCATCGACAGCATCACACACCAGAGAAGCTGCCGCTTCCTTACGCGCAGGATGGCTTGGCAGTCTATGGTCCCGTGCCCATTGCATAACGTTGACGCTACCAGTATGCTCGGCCTGATCACTTTGGCGATGGTTATTGTTTTTCAGTCGGCTTGAGCACGCGAATGATCACACTCATCATTGCACTGATCCTCGCGCTGGCAATAGCGGCGTTTGCCCTTCAGAACACAGAAGCGGTGACCGTCCGGTTGCTCCTCTTGAATTACCAGACCTCGTTGGTGCTGGTCATTCTCGGTTCAGCAGGGATAGGTATCGTGCTGACATTTATCGCATCCCTGGGAGGGCTAGTAAGGCGGAGTCGCACCATTCGATCCCTCCAGGCGACCATCGAATCGCAAGGAATGCGGATTCGCGAACTGGAAGA
>JBDTPK010000894.1:0-1562 GCA_039932735.1 Nitrospirota bacterium | reverse complement strand
AGATGCTCCAAATACTGTTCTAAGGTTTTCCCTCCCAGATCGATCTGGCTCGTTCTGAAAAAGTCCTGCACGTCTCGTTCGAGTTCAGGCGTGGCCAGGCTGACGATCCCGCCACACATGCGGCGCAGTCCTTGTTTGGGGAACAATTGGTCCATCTTCTCCCAGTTCGCTTTCACAAAATCCCAGGCCAACTCTCTACCATAGACATTGCCCAGGACGGCGCCGATGAGAAACGGCGCGTCTTGCGTACGGATGTCTCCGCTGATGGTGCGGGCGAGTGTGCGTTGGAGTAGTGCCTTGGGCTGGAATGCTGAAAGCGAGAAGAGATAGCGCCGTTCTTCTTGCGGTGTGGAGGCGGTGCGGAATCGTTCGTCGAATTCTTCATACCTGGTTGCGTCGCCTGTATGCGCGAGGATCGCGATAAGCGAGGGCACAATATTGGGGTCAACGGCTGTCGCGTCGTTGCGGTAGTCTCGGTACAGCTGGGCTGCGCGTTGTTGCATGGCCGGATCGTTGCCGAGTTTCCCCTGTGCGCCGATCAGCTCACCTCGTAATTGCTTCGTCCCTTCGCTCTCGCCGATTTGAGGCACCCACCCCAACGCGGCAACGGCGGAACTCACCCGACCGCGTACGAACGCTTCGAGGGCCGGCCGATCCTCCACGGTGATGATCCGATTTAGGAAGGAGAAGGAGTCGAGTAACACAGCCCAGACATTCTTGTCCCGCTCCTCGGTGAAGCGGGCTGTCAGGTCAAGATAGTCCGTGAGGGGCATGAGGCCTGCGACGGTGGTCGCCCAGGCGTCGTTGATGAGGTTGAACCGCTCGGTGGCAGGGAGTTGGTCGATGCCCGAGTTCAGAAGGCGACTCAGCAGGTCTGGCGCATAGTGTACCCGATAAAACCCATGACCTCCCTCGTTCAGCAAGATGGATTCCCAATCGTGAGGGAGAGGGATTGTCGTGTGCTTCTCCGTCAGCAACATGCGCGAGATGCTGGCCTTGCCTCCGGCGGTCACTCGCATCTGGAGTGGGATCTGCCACCGCTGGTCTTCGGACAGGCGGGGTTGGGTTTCGCTCAGATAGCTGAACCGTTGTTGGGTAATCGTCAGTTCTGACGACGGATTCACGTTGGCGGTCACGAGGGGGAATCCAGGTTGGAAGATCCAGCCGTCCATGAGTTCAGGCACCGGCTGTTTGGCGATCTTTCCCAGCGATACCCAGAGATCCTTCGTGTCGGCGTTCCCATAGGCATGTGCACGTAGATAGTCACGCACCCCGTCGCGGAAGACTGTCGGCCCGATGTGCTGTTCTAACATCCGGAGTACCGATGCGCCTTTTTCATAGGTCAGCACGTCGAACATCGCCTCGGCGTCCTTGGGAGCCTGCACCGGATATTCGATCGGTCTGGTACTGTGCAGTCCGTCTACAGAAAATGCCGCGGCGCGCGACACGCCGAAGCTGTCCCATCGTTTCCATTCCGGTTTCCAGGCGTCGACGGCCAGCATTTCCATGAAGGTGGCGAACGCTTCGTTCAGCCAGAGCCCGTTCCACCAGGACATGGTCAC
>JBDTPK010000893.1:0-1564 GCA_039932735.1 Nitrospirota bacterium | reverse complement strand
AGTACTGGCAGGCATAGCCGTCTCGCGTAAAAATATTGATGCGGGAGAATTTGACTGCCCGATGGACGTCCTTGAGCCGAACCAGCTTAAGAAGCCGCATGACGGAGGGAAGCTTAATGGAGATCGACACGGCATGGACCTCTCGGTCGTACACCTCAAGGACTTCAACTTTGCCCTGCCAGAGGAGCGCAATCGCCTTTTGCCAATTGACGACCCGCAGGGGTTCGTACGTAGCGTTGAGCAGAAGGGTCATTTCCATGCCGCAACCTCATCCAACCGAGGCTCCTTGTATGAGAGGGCCAAGGTGTAGTATTGGAACGCGTACCTATTTCTATGCCATAAGCCTTGGGTGAAATCAAGTTCCTGATGGATCACGGATTGCCCCTGTTCCGTCAGCCACTCGGCCAAGGAGAAGGATCAGCGCTATGCCTGAGTTTGTGACCGTCGCGAAGGTCGAGGACATTCCTCCGGGGACCGGACAGACCGTCGAAGTCCAAGGCGCGGGGATTGCCCTGTTCAATGTCGACGGATCTTTCTACGCCGTCGACAACACCTGTCCTCATGCGGGAGGGCCACTCGGAGAGGGCCATCTCGAAGGCGACGTCGTTGAATGTCCGTGGCATGGATGGCGATTCAACCTACAAACCGGCCAACGACCCGAGAATCCGAACATCACCGTCGCCTGCTGTCCCGTCCGAATCGAAGAGAATCACGTACAGGTAGCACTGCCGGAGAATTTCAAGTAGCCCGCATTTCTCGTCACTCTCTATTCGGACAATGTGAAAGAGCCTCGGACAGGATGCTCAAAAAGCCATCCAACTAGGCCTCAGACGAGTCAAAACCGGAAGCGCAGCATTCCTCGCCCGCCCATCCCGAGCTGTCGAGACAGCTCGTTTCCCACGTGGGGTACGTTGAGAATTTTGACGAACCTGGAACGACGCATGGGAGAGGGTGCGACTTGGCGCGCGTGGGCTAGGCGGGTGAGAAAAGAGGCTTTTCAGCATCCTGTTTAAGGCGCAGTGTCTGGCTCTATGGGTGTCACCCCATCTGCAGCAAGCGAAGCGGCATTGACCTTCTTCAACGAGAGATCGGCATGCCAAATAAACTCCCGCTCGAACCATTGGCCGGTTACCCCTTGATCTCTCAACCACACACGTATCTCATACAGCCCTCCCTCCACTTGCTTCACCCGCCACTCACCAAGCCGGGCGACCTGATTGCGTTCGGTCATTGAACGCACATGCTCAGTCATGGCTTGAAGAATGGTGGGATACCCTTGAGCCCGATGGTTTTGCACCAGCGCAAGAGCCTCGGCGGCCCGACTATCGGCTATGGGATTCAGCGACGGAGGCTTCATCCAGAGATAGTAGCACGCGCCCAGCACAAGCACGGCCACGGCCACATACTGAATAATCTTTACCATGGAGAACGAGGGAGACACAGCACTGCCGGAGGAACGATGCTGTGACATGGATATCCGATACACAGAATTCGACGAGAAGAAATGGAACCACACATAATCGCGCGACATCTTAGGAAGAGCGTCACCTCGATGTCAATCCAA
>JBDTPK010000892.1:0-1567 GCA_039932735.1 Nitrospirota bacterium | reverse complement strand
TCATGAATATTGTGGGTTAGGGAGTTATCCCGCTGGTTGGGGCAGCAGTTCTGATGACCCTTTAACTCCCACCCGTAGAGAAGTTTTTGAGCCGACACGAAAATCACAGAGGAGTTTGCGAGGCGATTTCGCGCTCTGTATACTCAACAGTTGAGTGAGGCAAATGAACGAAATACTCACAAAGGAAAAACTCAAAGGTCCCCCCTTTGCCAATCCGTTGCCACATATCGTGATTTTGGGTGCTGGTGCTAGCAAGGCAGCATTCTGTGGTGGTGATAGAAATCGAAAGCCAATTCCTTTGATGAATGGTCTTCCAGATGTGCTTGGGAGGCCTTGGCGTGATCTCGTAAATGACTCCAATCCGCCTGATGAAGGATTCGAAGCACAGTTTTCATGGATACGCAGTCAGACAGCATACTCGAATGACCTACTCCAGATAGAAAAGCTCATTGTGGAGTATTTCGAGGCTCTCGAACTTCCCGATCATCCGACAATTTATGACTACATCGTATTAGGGCTTCGTTCAAAAGATGTTGTAGCGACATTCAACTGGGACCCTTTGCTGTTTTTGGCTCACAAGAGAAATAAAAGCGTCGCAGGTCTTCCAGATATCAGATTTCTGCATGGATGCGTTGGATTTGCTACCTGCCCCGATCACTATGTATTAGGTTGTCCTTCGGAAAGGTGCCCAGAGTGCCGAAAACCACTGACTCGCAGTAAGCTCTTCTTCCCCGAGAAAAATAAAGACTACACGACGGATCCCCTCGTTTACCGCGACTGGGAAGTCGTAACCGAGAAACTAAAAAGAGCGTTTCATCTCACAATTTTTGGTTATTCCGGCCCAAAAACCGATTTCAAGGCAAGGCAACTCTTGCACGACGGATGGACGCAAACTCCCATGCGAAATTTCAGCCATGTCGAGATCATTGATATTAGAAGCGAGGATGAACTGACGAGATGCTGGAAAGAGTTCATTCCATTCAGTCACTACATGCTCATTCCTGACTTTTGGTGCTCCACGATTGCGAAATGGCCTCGTAGAACCGCCGAGTATAAATTATCCGCGTCTCTCGACGGAATCCCTGCAGACATTCTCGGTCCTTTTCACACCGAGTCCTTGCACGAGCTGCAGGATTGGCACTCTGGCCTAGCTATGGCGGAAGGCTAAGACGATCATCAAGATAAAACCTAGCAAGACGTTGAGAACCGGAAAAAGCTTCATGAACCATTGATGCGCATTACACGTAGTTTCGCATCAAGGACCACATGCTTGACTCAGACCGACCTGCGAGCATTGCAGTAAGGCGCTGCCTCCTGATTCGCTTGGACGCGTATCTGCCCCTATGAGTGTGCCTTCTGTGGCTCCTGCGTCGAATGCGTTCTGGGAAGTGTTTGCCAGAATTGCGGCGGCGGGTTCGGCCTTCGCCGAATTGGAACGAGGACAACCCCATCGGAGAAACGATAGGGAGCTGAGCTGCAAAGCTTCCAGCAACCATTGGGGGTTGCTGGAAGCACCGATCATAGAATCCGGCTATTCCACAAGGAGGTTCACGTATGAGTCGTGCAA
>JBDTPK010000891.1:0-1568 GCA_039932735.1 Nitrospirota bacterium | reverse complement strand
TTTGACTTTCGCCTCGTTATCGCTCCCTATCCGCATGAGAATCCTCTGGCCGATGGAGCGCCCTTCAAGATCAGGATCAGCATATAAGTAGACTATTTTGGGCTGGACGAGCTTAACGGGTTCTTTGATATCCGGGGCGGCCAACAGATTGTCGATGACTTCGATCAAACGGTCATTGAAATATTTATTTGGGTAGCCAAGCTCCTCGAAAGACTGCTGAAACAGCGGGTAAAGGCGAAGATACAGCCCCACTAATTTCTGGGTGTTCACCACTTCGGCAAGACGCACATAAGGCGTGTAGCGCGCTGTGTTTTTTGGGCTAATGCTCATTTCCCCATCCGCCACAGAAGCAACAAGGTTGCCCGGCACCGGGGTGACCGGCATCGTGTCCACTGGCAAACCCTGGTTCGGCAGGTGATCAATTGTGACTACGATATTGTGTATGATTTGTTCAACTCGGAAAAACTTCATCAATGATTCTTTGCCCATCAAATTGGCCAAGGCTTCATGCATAATACTATCGCTCTCACCCAGCTGTGGTAGCGGAGACATTGCTTCGGGAACTTTAACCACTTGGCGCAGCGCCTGCTTAGGGGGTGCAATCGGCGGCGGTAGCGCTGTGACTTCTACTGCGTCAGGTTCAGGCTGGGTCTGCTGCCAGTAATAATACGCAGCAATAGCACCACCGAGGATGACCACTGCAACCACCATGAATATTTTCATAGGTACGCCATTATTTGATCAGCAGAAACGTTAGATATGTTTCAATCACCAAGCCACAGCAAAAGCCCGAAAGAAATGAATTGTACCGTTCCTGACATCCAGTAGCGATTGCAACACGTGAAGCACGCTGACTGTCTTGGTATGGATCCGTGTTCCTTGCCGTAATACTAGCCGGTGCCGGTAGGCCTAATCCAGAGAAATGTCGTGGCCGTTGGAGGCCGTGGTCGCCCCGTTCGCCGTGCGAAATTCGCGTGTCGGTGTCGGCGTGTTCCGCGCGACGGGGGCACCTCGTTATTCACGGGGCGTAGCCTACCATAGGGGCGTGCGGCCCTTGCGTCCTAACGCCGCACCGCCTCCTGCTTGCAGTTACAAGGACTCATCGGTCACGATTTTCTTCGTCCTTACCGGACAACCGCGAGATGAAGTTGGTCACAGTCCTTAGTTGCCTGCCTCCTTCTCCTCCTTCGATGCCGCGGTTTTAGCCTCCCGCTTGGCCTGTTCGACCGCTGCGAATGCCTGAACACCGGCCGACACCACCCGTCCTATTCCGCCGATATCGAGCCGACGAGACATGCACATGGCCTCGATGCGATTCTGGTCGAACCCCTTGTCCTTCATCGCGATCATCTCTTCTCCGCTGCACATGGGTTGGGTCACGCATGCAGTGGATGCTAATAGGATTATGGCTGAAGCGAACGTGGTGATTAAGCGTTTCATGGGACGGCCTCCTTCTTAAGAGGTTTGGTCATTTCCCGCCTTGACGATTTCTCCAAACGCCCCATGGGACTTCACTGTTTGTAGAGAGCAAGCTAGATGCCAGCATGAGACAGGATCGGGGAATCATC
>JBDTPK010000890.1:0-1572 GCA_039932735.1 Nitrospirota bacterium | reverse complement strand
GACCGATTGCCGTTCGACCTGTCGTTGGGCATGATCTATTCCTCCTTATAAGAGATCCCGGATCGCATTGTATTTAACCTATGGGACTGCGTTTCTGACGGAGGGAATTCTCGGCGTCATCCCTTCCTTCTTCGAAGGGCCCTATATTCGGATGAGCATCCATGTGCGAATTTGCTTGCGTGGTCATGACCAGGTCTCTTTACGGTTGATGGGTAACGGATCATGAGTTCCCAGTATCGGATTCTCGAACGATGCACAATAGAATACCGTGAAATGGTTTTGTGAGTAATGCCATGATGAAGACGGCAAGCAAAGGAATCGCCCATGTCCACAGAGAAGGCGTGGCGCGTGGCAGTTCGGGTAATAAAGCCAACAACAACAGATTCATTGTAAACAATGCAGCCACGACAGTGCCGGTCCCCTGCCACAGGATTCGCCATCCAATCATCTGCGCTTCCCAATATCGAGACTGCATCCTGGTCCTATCTCCTAACATTATGGCGGACTGCCAGGAGTTGGCCAAGGCGTCGGAGCTGGCGATGGAGTGGGTGAGGGCTGTGGCGACGGAAGAGGAGGAACAGGAGACGGCGATGGAGGTTGCGGATTGGGAAAGGTCGGACCGGGGCCAGGGTTCGGTGGTTCACCATTCACCTCGATCTTGGCGAACGGGTTCCCCGCACATAATCCTGCCAGCACGACGCTCAACAAGAACCTCATAATATCCTCATTCGTAGTTATGGATCTGATCACCTTCACGCTCGTTTCACCACTGGCAAATTCCCTATTGACCAGGGGTCTTCTGACCTTGAACTGAGGTGGCGTTTGCTAATTCACGGCAGAGTCCCGCGCAACGACGGCATTCAGCGGCACAGTCGCTGCACAGAGCATGATGGGGTGCATGCCGTTCGCAGGTTTCAGCGCAACGGTCGCAAATATCGGCGCACAGCCTGTACAGTAGGTCCGCCGAAGGTGATAGGCGACTCATCCAGCGTGCTGAGAGGGTACAGATGTCGGCACAATCTTGGCAAAGCCTGATGCAGACCTGCATCAGATCCTTGTCCGTATGATCCATATGTTTATCTGCGTCCATCCCGATCATATCGTCTGAACACCGGTCGCAAATGGAAACGCATGAGAAGCACGCCTCGATACATTGCTGCATGGATTGACCTATGGTGTGATTGTCTTTATGCATGGGAGCCTCCCCAAAGATGTAAGGAAAATGAAACGTTTGCGTTACTGACTCCGTAATAAAGCGGGTAGAAGCGCGTCCGCTCAGACAATGCGTGATTTTATCCGCAGCTTGACCCCATCCTGTCGAGCTTTGGAAAGTCCAATGGCGACGGCCTGCGTTCTGGATTTCACCCCCTTTCGTTCCTTCTTGGTTTTGCGCATTTCTTCACGTACATATTCACCGGCCTGAGTTGCGGGAGGTTTTCCCTGACGTGTAGCTGTCTGTGCACAGCGACGCGTTGTTTTAGTCGGCTTAGCAACCTCCTTGGTTAAAAGCTTTAGACACGGTATCGCAAAGTGCGAGAGGATAGAATGGATCGAGATGTAGACGATGTGCGA
>JBDTPK010000889.1:0-1573 GCA_039932735.1 Nitrospirota bacterium | reverse complement strand
AAAACTGTAGGGCGAGCGATGCATAAATTAAAAAAAGGTAGTTTGAAAAGCGGGACAAGTGGGAAACGAGTCAAAAGTAGAAAACAAGCCATCGCCATCGGTCTGTCTGAAGCCAGGAAAAAAGGCGCGAAGGTGCCCAGCAAGTCTGAGTAAAAGTAGCGCGGATCGTTCTCACTAAGTAGAGAATGGCTTGGGCGACTACGAACCCTCTGAATGGCCTTTATATCTTGTTTTTCTATTTGAGCGAAAGGAGGGAAGGTATGAAGTCGAAACGTCGCAAGCCTGCAACGGCGCAGGCCGATCAACACGTCCTTGACCTGGCCGCAGGTCAGACACCTCCTGATGGTACATTACCACTGGAGCAGAAAGAGACCACCTCCACGACCAAACGAGCCGATGGACGCGACATTTCCGGTAAAGAAGAGATTCAACTGAGCGCGGGAGACCCAGATGTCTCACGTCAAGGGCTGCATACAGTAGAAGAAACGCCAGGCGGTTCTAATCCCACCCCGGACCAAGACGGGGTAGACGAGATTGGGGAGGCCGTCGGAGTCATCTATCAGGACGGTGAGCCGTTAAAATTTGGTGATAAATCTGCCGAACGCGATGAGAGGCGATGGGAGGATGATCCGGCTTCGTCTGAAGATTATCGGGAACGACAAGCGTCCTTAGAGGCGAATTCCTCTTCACCGAAGCGACACGTGGAAAAATAGCCCCGATAACTTACATGAAAGATAATCCTGAGAGGTCCGGTCCCCGTGGGTGGCACTAGGGGGCCCCCCTAGCAACAGAAGCTGATGCGCAATTGTACGATGACTGATTAGGTATGGATTGTGAACAGGTCGGAATCTGCGATGGGCTATTGTTTCGATGCACGAGAAACCGTGTCGAATGGCGTGAGACGGATAGCCCGTGAGCCGCTGGACAAAGCATTGGAGTGCACAAAGCCACACGATGCGTCTCAAGACGAAGCCGTGCACGATATACGAGTGGCCTGCAAGAAATTGCGCGCCCTCCTGCGTCTCGTCAAAACAGAATCCAAGGATAGCCTCTTGTCGCGGGAGAACGCCTGCTACCGGGATTCAGGAAAGCTCCTGTCGGAGGTCCGGGACACCACAGCCATGCTCGCCGCGCTCGATAAGCTCATCGAACACTCCTCTGGTCACCTGGGACGGCATGCGTTTGATAACGTGCGCAAGCCTTTCGTGAAAAAACAGCGAACGCAGCGGTCGCAAAAGAAACACGCGATCGCAGAGGTCGCACGGGGTTAAGAGCGGTCACGTGGGGACAGATCATAACGCACCTCCCTGAGTGAAGAGCCACCGCACCGTGGTGGAACACCAATGCACAGCTGTTGCTCACGTAAAACGGTCTGACGCTCATGCTATCAAACGGTCACCTAGACTTTCCATGCTCTTGCGTATGTACTACTGGGGAGCGTAGTGTTTTAGCCAGATTCACTATTTAAATTTGTGCTGAAATTCTTATTAAAATTCCAAAGAGGGGAACTCAAAGGCATTACTCAGCAGGCAGTAATATAGGCAACACTTGGATGTTTGAAGAACGAGCGGAC
>JBDTPK010000888.1:0-1574 GCA_039932735.1 Nitrospirota bacterium | reverse complement strand
CCATCATTGACTCCTTGGAGAATTATGGACTTTAGGAGATATTTCCTCCGAAACCGTCTGGCTATGGCCTAGTCCAAACTTTTGGATCCGCACCGTCAGGACAGGGCAGCGGGCTTTCCGCAAGACGGCCTCTGCTACGCTACCGGACAGAGCGTGCGAGATCCCACGGCGCCCATGCGTACCCATCACGATGAGGTCGCAAGGCAGGGTCTGGGCAGAATCTAGAATTGAATCGGACGGAAAGCCTCCCCTCAGTTGAGATTCCACCTGCATCGTGGGACGCTGGTGGGAAGACACCAGCTCCTCCAATCGTTTCGTCCACGTCTCGGCGTCAGCATGGCGTGCCGTACTCTGGCCGAGAGTAAAGTCCAAGCCATACGACACCGGCTCCAAGACATGCAGCAACAGGAGAGAGGCCTTCGCCTGCTGCGCCACCATGGCTGCATACCCCAAGGCATCGAGGGAACAATCGGAAAAATCGACCGGCACGAGGATACGCTCCAGCGTGACGGTCTTCGATAGAGCGCCCTCCTTCTCTTCGAGGTCTGCCGGCTCCATTCGCACCGTCAGCACCGGGCAAGGGGCTCCGCGAATGACCCGTTCGGCAGTACTGCCTAACAAGACATGCGCAAGGCCGGTCTTACCCCTGGTCCCTACGACGATGAGATCCGAATCCTCCGCCCGTGCAGCGGTGATCACCTCTTCACTAGGAATCCCCGTAGCCACTCTGGTCGTGACTGCAATGCCTCGCCGCTCCACACGGCCTTTGAGGTCGACGAGGTGCGACGATGCAGTCTTGAGCAGATCGGCCAGATATTGCTGATTGACCTGGTAGTCGGGATTGAGTCCCGGTGGAAACTCCGCGACGCTGAGCACCGTCAAGGACGCCTTCCACGAACAGGCGAGCGCACAGGCATAGTCCTCCGCCCGCCGAGCCCACTGAGAAAAGTCCGTCGCAAACAAAATTCGCTTGATCAAGGGCGTTGTCTCCTCATATCGGCGAGACGTGCGGGAAATGCGCGACACGGGACGCTCAGATCTTCACCTTGACTCACCCTTCTCGCCTTCCCGCTCATCTCACCTGTCTCGCTTGGCCGTCGTTACACCGCCTCCACGCTCAGCAACAGCAACTCGCCGGTCATGTTCGGATGGATTGAGCACCGGAACTCATGCCGGCCTGGCCGCGACATGTTGAATCGAATGCCCGCATCCCGTTTTGGGTCAAGGAATACTCCGCCCAGGCCCCGGCCATACACAATCAGCCCATCCTTCTCGATCTGAGTGGGAATGCCCTCAAACATGGTCGAGCCAAAGTCGTGTCGCTCGGCCCCCTCGTTCTTGACCTTAATCACTGTTGGGAATCCAAGACGGAGCACCCCCTGCTTGGTCACGAACTTGAAATCCTTGATTGTGACCTCGACGACTTGCTCCGACTGCGAAAACACCGGCACTGCCGTCTCCCACCAGAACCCACACGTGACGGCAAACACCAGAACCCATCCCCACTGTTGTGCCTGCTGACTTCTCATGCGCACCTTCCTTTCAACGTATTCCCGAGTTATCGTTCCAGCCTA
>JBDTPK010000887.1:0-1578 GCA_039932735.1 Nitrospirota bacterium | reverse complement strand
CGCTCGTTCTTCAGGCATCCGAGTGTCGCCTATATTTCTGACTTATGAGTAAGGGCATCCTCGGCTACTCCTCCAAGAAAGGCATAAGAAATCAGAAGCCCTCGCCAGGGCTACTGGCACGCTCCGGGAAATCGATTGCGAAGTAATCGGAAGATAGGGCGGGTGAGAAATATCTGCCAGTGGGTGGGAGGGTGAGAATGACGCGCGCAGTTGGGATCATCACAGCCACCCGTATGAAGTGATGGTTCGGTGCGGCCTTGCCTGCGGAGCGGCGTGTCTGGGTGAAGAGGCTGTCTTGGCAGACTCAGGGCGGGAGGGTGAAATAGTCGCGGGGTGGGTGGGTGAGGAATCTGACATTTTTGAGCAGGCTGCTGCGACAACAGCCCAGCTGCCATCTATCCGCGCTTTAATTTCTGCCTACAATGCAGACCAGATAACGAGGTTTTGCACCCACCCATTTGGCCGTTTTTGGTGAAGATATTTTTTCAGTTCGGTAAGTCGGGTCGTCCACTCCTACGCTCTGAATGATCGACGCGGCACTCTCGTTGCCTCCGGTGAGGAAATCTGTGGCTACACCAATCAGGTTTCCCCAGTGTCACGACCCCTATTCCCGATAGACCACTGCGTCAGGCGCGCAAGGCACACCGACCTCGGGCGCGGGGACGGATCGATGGGGCCAAATCCCCCACAGGACGCTGCTTGCTGAACGGCCCGCCGAGGTGGCCACCCGCACGGTGCCCGGCCACTGGGAAGGCGACCTCATCAAAGGGGCTCGCAAGGGGTCGGCCGTTGGCACCCTGGTGGCACGGACGACGCGCGTGGTCCTCCTGCCCCGGAGGGAGGGGACGGATGCGACGAGTGCGCGAGGAGGCTTCACCAAGACACTCCGGCACGTACCCGCGTGGCTGCGCCACACGCGGACCGATGATCGAGGGAAAGACATGGCCGAGCATGAGCGCCTGGCGGAGCGGCTGGCGATCCGGGTGTGCTTTGCCGATCCCGACAGTCCGTGGCAACGGGGCACCCACGAGCACACGAACGGGCGGCTGCGCCAGGACCTGCCCGAGGGTACCGACCTGTCGGGCTACACCCAGCGCGAGTTGAACGCCATCGCCCATCGGCTGAACACGCGCCCCAGAACATGTCTGGACTTCGCCACGTCCCTGGAAGTCTCTGCGCACCTGCGTCATCATGCACCCGTTGTATGTGGAACTTGAAACCGCCATCCAAATGAAAATGAATAATGTCGAATTGATCCGCGCACATCCCAAAGGCTCGTCCGAGCATCGTAAACAATGGTGCATCGCGATAGAGCATGTTGGGTGCCAAACGAAGGGTCCTGTCACACATGGGAATCAAGCGGGCAGTCGTCTCAGAGTCCCCGCTCGCAAACAGCCTCACATCATGCCCCAGCCGTACAGGCTCTTCCGTTAGGTACGATACAATTCGTTCGGTTACGCCATAACACTTAAGTGGAACACTTTCCGTGAGCGGTGCAAGCTGGGCGATTCTCATAGTTCTCCTGTAGGGCACCTCTAAAAACTCGACTATGTTTCAGTGAACGCGCAAAAACCAGCT
>JBDTPK010000886.1:0-1580 GCA_039932735.1 Nitrospirota bacterium | reverse complement strand
CGACCGCCACCGGCTGATAGGGACAGCGCTGCAATCGGATATGTTCCTCAAACTCCTGACGGAACAACTTCATGCTGCTCTGAACCAATACGGCAGCCCCAGTCACCAGCGTACAATAGCCGGTCCCCTTCACAAACCCACAGAGCTGGAGGAGACTCTCCATATCCTTCTCCGTCCCCTCTCCCTGCTCGACCTTGGTCATCAGCGCGGCGAGGTTGATGGTCCCCATTCGACAGGGTGGGCACTGTCCACAGCTCTCGGTCTTGAAGAAATTGGAGAACTTGAGCGTCAGCGCCACCATGCACGTTGCATCATCGACCACGATCACACCAGCCGACCCAAGCCCCGTGCCGGCTTTCTTCAACGAATCGAAATCCATCGTCAGGTCGAGCTGGTCTGCAGTGACCATCGAAAAGGCCGGTCCGCCAGGGAACACCGCCTTGATCTTGCGCCCACCCGGCACTCCTCCACCGCACGTGTCCACGAGCTCCCGGATTGTCGTACCCATTGGCATCTCGTACACACCCGGACGATTCACGGCACCACTCAAGGAAAACATCATCGTGCCTGGGCACTTTTCAGTGCCAACCTGTGTGAACCACGCCACGCCTTTCAGGAGAATCCGAGGAATGTTGCACAAGGTTTCAACATTATTGACCAGCGTCGGCTTCCCATAAAGACCGAAGTCTGTCGGGTAGAACGGAGGCTTCTGTCTCGGCATCGCCGGACGCCCTTGCATGGATTCGAGCATCGCTGTTTCTTCACCAGCCACATAGCTTCCATGGCCTTCGAAGACTTGTAGATCAAGATCCACACCACTTCCAAGGATGTTGTTGCCCAAGAACCCTTGAGTCTTCGCCTGCACCAAGGCTTTCTGCAGATTCTCCCGCTCTTCGTGGTACTCATGATTCACATAGATAAATGCCGCCTTTGCCTGGACCGTGTAGGCCGCAATGAGACAGCCTTCGATAAGCTGGTGTGGCGCCTGCTTGAGTAAGTAACGATCTTTAAACGTCCCTGGCTCATGTTCGCCTGCATTACAGACGAAATAGTGTTCCTTCACCCGATGATTCAGGACCTTCTCCCACTTGATGCCGGTGGGAAAACCCGCGCCCCCTCGCCCACGGAGCCCGGCTTTTTTCAGTTCATTCACGATATCGTTCGCGCTCAGCTCTTTGATGCACTTTTCCCATGCCTCGTAGCCTCCGATCTTCCGGTAGGCCTCGATGTCCCAGGGATCTCCATCGAGCGTTTGAAGAACTCGCGGCTCGGTCGCAGTCGTCATGCATCCTTCCTTACCCGTTTAGATCAACAAATAGAGCGATACTATAAGGTGCCTGGCCGGTATTCGTCAAGATAATGCCACGACAATAGGCCTGAATCTCAACGACTTAGGGCCACTGCCCTACATGAGACAAGTCACATGGGCCATCTGGGGAGATTGTGGGGAACTCGTCGGACGAACACAGCTTGCGTTCTAACTCCAAGAGCAACACCATAGGCCCTGCTGGGCTACGGTGTTGCTATGCCAACGAAATGCGACACACACGTGAGTGCGGAAGACCGTGAGACTTTGAGCC
>JBDTPK010000885.1:0-1582 GCA_039932735.1 Nitrospirota bacterium | reverse complement strand
GCTCACACAGAGCCCCAGCTGAGCCGACTTCCGCACTTCGTTAAGCAAACTAGCCGGCTGCTGAAAAGGCTTGCCAGATAAGTTCTCGAATCGTTCAGACTCTCAACGGGGACCCTTCTGCCTCCACTCGGCGGCGCGCACAAACGTGGTACTCCTTATTCGTCGCACCGTGCGCCCCAGAGGGTACGCCTCGGCTCTTCCCTCGCTGCGGCCTTGCTGAACAAACGTTTTGAGCAACCAATACGGTACTCTCGTATTGCGCTAGGCGCGCGGATGCTTGCAGGTCCATTGTCTCGCAATCGATGTTCAACCTCATGCTACTGCACGTGGTTAGGGGCGGGACGTCCGTCTAGTACGGCATGAATATTCTCCAAACAGACGAGCCCCATCTGCACACGCGCATGTAGGGTGGCAGAGCCCAGATGGGGAAGCAGCACTGTTTGCTTCAAGTGTGCCAGTGCTGCGTGGATGGTCGGTTCCTGTTCATAGACGTCGAGTCCCGCACCAGCGATCATTCCAGTCTTGAGGGCGTTCACCAACGCGTCTTCATCGGCAATCTGTCCACGAGCGGTATTGATGAGGATTGCGGTAGGTTTCATCCATCCAAATTCCTGCAAGCCAATCAGATGATGGGTATTGGGCGTGAGAGGCACATGGATCGTCACGATATCGGCTTCCTCCAGAAGATCGTGTAACGATTGATGTTCCCACTCACGTGGAAGAGACGAGGTGGCCATCGGTTGGCGCCTGTGATAACGCACCGGCATGCGAAACCCCACCGCACGCTGAGCCACCGCCTGCCCAATCCGTCCCATTCCGATAACGCCCAAAGTCTTGCCCGAGACTTCGGCTCCCAACAGTTGAGTGGGACTCCACCCGGTCCATTGGCCGGATCGCACGAGGGTATCGCCTTCCACGACGCGACGTGCCGTCGCCAGGATCAGAGCCCAGGTGAGATCTGCCGTGGCATCGGTCAAAACATCCGGCGTATTGGTGACGATCAGCCCACGCTGTCGCGCGGCTGCAAGATCGATGTTGTTGTATCCGACGGCATAATTCGCCAGAATTTTCAGGCTGGTGGCTGCATGAATAGTTTCGAGGTCAATGCGGTCGCCCAGGGTCACGATTGCGGCGTCAGCTTGGCAGAGTCCCTCTCGAAGCGCCGATGGAGCAGGCAACCCATCGAGCGGTTCATGCACCATCTGGAATCGCTCCCGCACAATGGCCATGATTGGATCGGGGAGGGTGCGTGAGATGTAGAGAGTGGGACGAGTGTCGGTCACAAGTATGTGCTCCTATTGGGGCGCATCTTAGCAGGATGCAGAAATAGGCTGCCAGTCTTGGATGGGATGCCTGCCTGGTCGTCCTCCTGCTTATGGAACGCGCACGATGAGGGGGATGGCAACTGACAATCTTCTGTGCTCGCGCAACGCGCGGTCGAGGACTCCCCTCGTTGGACGCGCGCAGTGGAAGATCATCAGCCGCCATCCCTGAGGATATACCGAGGGCTGGTGCGGATCTGGTCTTGAGCAGCACTCAATTGTCCGTAGAAGCGTCAGATGGAAACTGAGAGATTACGTGG
>JBDTPK010000884.1:0-1588 GCA_039932735.1 Nitrospirota bacterium | reverse complement strand
AGTAATCCCTTCGCTGCCGGGCTACGGGTATTTCGGAAAGCCCACCACGAATTCAGTCGGTTCCGGAATCTAGCTCACTCAGCAACCGGTCCACAATTTAAGTGGGGCACTACATTGACACGCTACACGTATAGTCGTGATAATTAAACGTAGGCAGAACCTCACGTACGTGATCCTGTGAAAACCGATGCTGTACTGTCTAAGACGTTAACTGCGCTTATGAAAAGTGATCTGGAAAGTACCGCCATACGGCGCGTGATGGTCGGTACCGACCGCTCCGAAACTGCCGACCAGGCTGTCCACTGGGCCGCCGGGTTCGCCAACCGCTACGGCGCAGAGCTGGTCGTGGTCCAGGTGGTGGTCCCGCAATTCCCGTCCGCCACAGAATTTGGCGCAGCCGAACAAACACGCACTGGGGCCGCCAACAATGACCTGGCGCATTTCGCGCGGCAGGTCGCCGGAGAGCGCGGTCATGCCCTCCTCGTCATTGATGCCGATCCGGCCTTAGCGATTGTCCGCGCCGTTGAGCAGGAGGCTATCGACGTCCTGGTAGTCGGCAACTTTGGCATGATGGGTCGAAAGGAGTTTTTGCTTGGCAACATACCGAACCGCATCAGTCACAATGCCCGCTGTACCGTGATAATTGTGAATACCTTGCGATTCACTGGTGAGCCTGCATCGGACTCGGTGCAAGCGCACCGACCGAAGGGCGACATTCCACCTTTTGAGCCTCGGCTGGTCGCGCGTGCGACGCACATCGCTACTGTGATGGCGAAACATGGCCTCACAGAACTGTTCGGCCAGTCCGACGAACCAGATGCGACCATCCGCCGCCAGCAGGCCAAGCGTCTACGAGAAGCCCTGGAAGAATTGGGTCCGACATTTTCGAAACTCGGACAAGTGTTGTCGACCAGACCGGATCTTCTTCCAGTCGAGTACATTGAAGAACTGGCCCTGTTGCAGAGCCACGTGCCGCCAATGCCCGAGAGCGAGGTTGTCAGGGTCTCGGAGCAGGAATTGGGCGTACCGTGGGAAGATGTGTTCAAGTCGATCGACCCGAAGCCCCTCGCTGCCGGCACCATCGCTCAGGTCCATCGGGCCTCCCTCGAAAACGGCGATCGAGTCGTCATCAAGGTTCAGCGCCCTACGGCTCGCGGCGAGATCGAACAGGATCTCGCCCTGCTCGAAGTGTTTGCCGAGAAAGTGGGAAAGCGTCCCGCGCTCAATCAGGTGATCGACATGGAAGCCGTGTTCAAGCATCTCTCCACGTCGCTGCAGCGTGAACTCGACTTCCGTCAGGAGGCCGACAACATCGAGCGGATGCAAGCGGTGCTCGCCGGCTATGATCGCCTCGCTGTACCCAGCCTGTACCGGGATCTCTCCACATCCCGGTTATTGGTGATGGAAGAGATCCAGGGCATCCCGATCAAGCAGGCGCCGGAGGGTCCAGAGCGCATCCAGGCCGCCCGGCAACTGTTGGAGAGCTACTACAAACAGATCATCGTCGATGGCTTCTTCCATGCCGATCCCCATCCTGGGAATTTGATGTGGTGGAAAGACCGCATCTACTTTCTCGATTTCGGGATGG
>JBDTPK010000883.1:0-1591 GCA_039932735.1 Nitrospirota bacterium | reverse complement strand
AGCAGCTGCTGCGGATTATGGGAGATGAAACGTTGATTCAGCAGACCATGCGCCGAGTGGTCGGGGTGTCCGCGCCGAACCGGGTGATGATCTCTACGAATCCGGCCCAAGCAGAGCCCATTCGCGTCCAGCTGAGCGAATGGAAAGACGCGCTCACAGATAATTTCGTGCTCGAACCGGAAGGGCGCAATACCGCTCCGGCGATTGCCTTGGTGGCATTGGAACTGGTTCGTCGGGATCCTGATGCGATCATGTTGGTGGTGCCGGCCGATCATATCGTCAAAGGCCAGCGCGCATTTGATGCGGCGGTCTCGTTAGCGATGACGTTGGCAAAACAGGACTATCTGGTGACGTTCGGCGTCCATCCGATTCGTCCAGAAACCGGTTACGGGTACATCAGGCCAAATAGGAAAGTCACGTTGGGAAAACAGGGGGCGCTCAAGGGGCATCCGGTCAGCCGATTTGTTGAAAAGCCCACTGCTACCAAAGCTGTGCAATATCTCGAGGCCGGGAACTACTACTGGAATAGCGGCATGTTTATTTGGCGCGCCGCGACGATTCTCGATGAAATTCGATGCCATCAACCCGCCCTCTCTCGTGGGATCGAACAGATCGGCCAATTAGTGCAGACAGGGGCATCCAGGCAGGCCATCGACGATATGTACCGGACTCTCAAGCCAATCTCGATCGATACAGGAGTGATGGAACAGTCGAAGAAGTCCGCGATCGTGCCGGTGTCCTTTCAATGGTCTGACGTTGGGAGTTGGGGAAGTTTGGATGAAGTGGCGCCAAAGGATAAGGGCGGCAATGTCATCGTCGGTCGAGTGCTCGATCTTGGCAGCCGCCGGTCGATCGTCTACGGGGATCGTCGTCTCGTGGCGACGATCGGGCTCACCGATATGGTGGTGGTCGATACCCCGGATGCGACATTAGTCTGTCAAAAATCTCGCGCGCAAGAGGTGAAGCAGTTGGTTGAGATTCTCAAGAAGAAGAAAGCGCCGGAACATCTGGAGCATCTGACCGTGCATCGGCCCTGGGGGTCCTATACGATCCTCGAAGAAGGACTGAGTTATAAAGTGAAGCGCGTGACGGTGAAACCGGGAGGGCGGCTTTCATTGCAGATGCACCATCAACGGAGCGAACATTGGGTGGTGATTGCCGGGACGGCGCGGGTGACCAGGGGGGACGAAGTCTTCGATCTCAAGGTTGGACATAGTACAGAAATTCCTGTCGAAACCCGTCATCGGTTGGAAAACGCCGGTCAAGAAATCCTGCATATCATTGAAGTGCAGAACGGGCCTTATCTTGGGGAAGACGATATCGTTCGGTTTCAGGATGATTATGGGAGAGGCGTTAAACCGTGAGGGAGTGATCAGTGATGGGTGGGGATATTCGTTGTCCACATGGCTGTTCACGCATTACGCATCATAGGAGTGAGGAATGGGACTCTTTCGCGAATACGATTTGCGCGGCATCGTGGGGAAGGAACTGACCGATTCGATCGCGGAGCAGGTGGGGCGCGCCTACTGCACCTACGTGAAAGACCGTGGGGTGAAGACGATCTCGGTCGGGCGAGATGGCCGACTGAGTT
>JBDTPK010000882.1:0-1592 GCA_039932735.1 Nitrospirota bacterium | reverse complement strand
CGGCAGCGATTCCGGTACCCTCCGTTGTGTGCGGCTGATGGGCGTGCCAGAGGATGGGATGGCATGGGGTTGACGGGATTCACCCTCTGGCTCCGGCCAATTTCAACAGGTTGTGCGCGCTGCAGACCAACGCCCACTCCCCGTCGCCCTGCGGCTGGCCTCACAGCAATGACTGTCGGAATCTGCTCGCCTGTTTGATCCGACCAAGCACGGGGTCGACGACCTATTTTGGTAACCGATAGCGACCGCAGTAGCCAGCACGTTTCAGGCGGATCTTCATCGGGTGGACTTTCGTCCGCGAAACAGTCTTCCGGCCTTGGGCCTCAGTATTCGTCCAACTCTTCCGTTTCATCGATCAACTCGACCGTGATCTCGGTACCCTCGGTTTCCCACTGAGCCAATGGAATGCCTCCGGCTTTCAGAATCGCTTCCTGTTCCGTGCCTGCGGTTATCATCAGATCATAATGAATACTTTGTCGCACCTGAAACGTTTTCATCCTGTCACCTTTCGACGCCGATCCTACTATTTATATCGCTACGCCGCTAAAATAATCGACGACCAACAAAAATTCTTCGGTTGCCCGTTCCCCTGACGTCGATCAGACGCTTCGGGTGGCGGGAGGATACTAGCATTGAACAGGTATCACCGGCTACTGGGAGATGTCGTGTTTCCTGATGGACGCATGTTCCATCGAGAGCTGTTTCGGGAGTGAGGTTTCTGATGGTACGGAAGTATGCGCCGAGAGGTATGCTGTTGGAAGGGCTTGAGGCCGAAGCGCAAGAGGTGGGGAGACACAGCCCACATTTCGTGTGAGCCGTGCACCATTTGAATGGATCTTGGCGAACGGAACATCCCCTCCAGTGATTCCGGCATCCGAATGGCTCAGTTCAGTGAGCTCTAAGCGAAGCGAGAACGACACTGGGGGTCTTGTTCAGCATCCTGCTAGGCTCGATTAGGCAACACGCAAGTGAAATGGAAGTTCGGTCAGAGAAGAATGGACATTTCTCGTCGATCACATGGAATCCCACTCAGACACACATTCATCGGGCGGGTCGACGTGGTCAGTCAAGATTCATGACTTTGGGAAGCAGTGGATTGAGAGCTCGTGGGGAAAGGTTGATCCGCATCCGGGCAAGCGAGGGCTCAAGGGCAAGTCAGTGAACAAAGAACAGAACGAAAAGCGAGCACGAGCTAGGGCAACCGGCGAGATCAGACGAAAATGCCTTTCCATCGGACCAGACCATCTGGTCACGCTAACCTATCGCGACAATGTAGAAGACCGTAAGAGAGTCTTGACCGACCTGGAACGCTTACGGCGCATGCTTTCGCGCGGTGGCTACTCGATGCCCTACGTGGCTGTGCTGGAATGCCAAAAGCGCGGGGCGATCCATCCACATTTGGCTGTTCGTGGATTTCAGGATATTCGCCTCCTGTACCTTTGTTGGTACAAGATTGTCGGAAAATCACAGGGCCAGGTGAACGTGAAGGGGCCACGGCCTGGAACATCCCCGGTCAAACTGGCTCGGTATCTTTCCAAGTACATCAGCAAAGACATCGACAGCCAGCCACGGGAGTTTGAGGAGCACCGGTA
>JBDTPK010000881.1:0-1598 GCA_039932735.1 Nitrospirota bacterium | reverse complement strand
CACGGTGGTACATTCATTCCATTGACTCGAACAAGGAGGTCGTGATGCATGTGATGGAGCGTCTCGGGTTCATAGGATTGGGGATCGCGTTAGTGGGCTCTCTCAGCGGAGGACCAGTCTTCGCAAAGGATAAGCCAGTCGCGGATGGGTCGAAGATTATGATTACGTCTCCCAAGGACGGGGAGAAGGTCGGCGACAGCTTTGAGCTGAAGTACGAGTTAGTCAAAGGTTCTCAAGGTGGGCATGTCCATCTGTACGTGGACAATGAGTATCAAAGAGGTTTTCACGGAACGGTCAAAGGCTTGAGCAAGGGAGAGCACCAGATTACACTGAAAGCTGCTAACAAGGATCACGACAGTGTCGCGGCCACCCATACCATTACCGTCGACGTGCAGTAGCCCTATGCCCTGCCATCTTCAGAGCACCCGGGCTTCTTGTGAAAGAGGCCCGGTGCGCCGCTCTTTCACAAATTGACTTTCAAGCCCCGCAAATAGGGCAAGAGAATGGCAAGACCATTCTTCGTGCTCGCCGAAGCCACACAATCAAATGGTAGGGCACCTATGTTGGCCCTGTGCTCCCGAGGGCACGTCCTCAAATGTGAGATGGAGGGAACGGCTCAGTTCGTGCAAAGAAAGAGAGGGTGCAACTCACCCTCTTCCATCGGCCTCCTGAAATCCATTCAAACAGATCATTCGTAGGGTGTGTTAGGGTGAAGTGACAATTGATCTGTTTCAAACAAGGAGGTCGTGATGCATGTGATGGGACGTATTGGGTTCATGGGATTAGGGATCGCATTGGTGGGCGTGCTCAGCGGAGCACCAGTCTTCGCAGCGGATAAACCAGTAGAGGACGGATCGAAGATTATGATCACGTCGCCAAAAGACATGGACAAGGTCAGCGACAGCTTTGAACTGAAATATGAGCTGACCAAGGGCTCCCAAGCTGCTCATGCCCATGTGTTCGTGGACAACGAGTATCAGAAGGGCTTTAAAGGGACCTTTAAGGGGCTGAGCAAGGGAACGCACCAGATCACGGTGACAGGCGCCACGAAGGACCACGCCCTCGTCGCCGCCAGCCAGACTATCACCGTCGAAGTGCAGTAATACTGCGATCCGTCATCTTCAGCGCACCAGGGCCTCTTGTGAAAGAGGTCCTGGTGCGCCGGATTTCACACACCGATTACAACTCTTCGCAAATAGGGAGAGGGGGCAGGGAGAGGCCAGGTGCCCTTTTTGCTCGCAGAACGCGCACGATAAAAGGGATTGGAAGGACACCCACATTGGTCCTGTGCTCCCGGAACGCGCACCCTGAGAAGGGCCTCGTTCGACGGCCGCACGTAGACCAACATGGGTGCCCTTCCAAGAGAGTGAAAGCAAGCAAGCTTGGAAGGATCATTCAGAATGATGAGGATCGTTAGATGCGCGCAGTCAAGGGCAGCCTTGGCCACTCCCCTTGGCAGATGTTTGTAGCAGAGGAAGCGATGGAGCCTGATGATCTTCTGTGCTCGCGCAACGTGCGGCCTCAGAAGGTGTAGCGCAAGGGCGTGAGGAGCTTTCTTTGCTCCCGGAGCGCGCGCCCTCAGAAGGGCCTCGCTCGAC
>JBDTPK010000880.1:0-1600 GCA_039932735.1 Nitrospirota bacterium | reverse complement strand
CCATCGTTCAGCCCGAACAGCAACCCAAGCCCCGCCAGCAGCACGACACAGATCACCGCATTGCGAGGAATCTTGGCGGATGTCACCCGGCTGAGCGCACGAGGCATGTTGCCCTCGCGGGCCATGGAGTACACAATCCGCGACGTGTATTGCACCATGGAGGCCCCGCAGGCCAGGAAGGCAATCATGACGATTGCCAGAAAAGGCGCTTCAGCCCAGGCTCCAAAGCTACTCGCTATCACAGGTGTGACGGGATCGGACGTGGCGCTGGTATTCACCAGTGTGTCGCGATTGAAGCTTAACGTCAGGGCGGCGGAGTTGAAGAGTACCACCCCGCCCACCATGCAGAGGGACAAGAAGATCGCGCGTGGAACCATTCGCTTGGGATTATGGGTTTCTTCGGCGATGGTGGAGCAGGCATCAAACCCGATGAAGGCCCAACCAGAAATGGCGAGCGCCGCCAGGAACGCAGCGGTCTGGCTGGGTGCGGTTCCCGTGCCTAGATGCTCAAACAGTTCTGAAAATCCATGCTGCCGGAAAAAGAAAAACAGGAGCAGCGCCACGCCGAAGGAGCCGACGATTTCCGCATACACTCCAAGTGTAATCACGAGCTTGAACACGTTCACGTGAACCAGGTTGAGCACCGTACAGATCACTAGAAACACGGCACCCCATAGTACTAACGTGACCCCGCCTTCACTCCCAAACCCAAAAAAAAGCGCAAGCCAGACCCCGCCGGTATAGGCGGTCGTGGTGAGCATCGCGATCGTGGAGCTGACGTAGATGACTCCGGCATACTTCCCGGTAGTGGCACCACCCAGCTGCCGTGCCCACTTGTAGGCCCCGCCCGCAATCGGAATCTGCGAGGACAGCTCCGCGTAGACGGTCGCCACCAACATCTGCATCACCAGACAGAGCGCCAGGGCGCCAAACCAACCACCCCCCGTCACCACCGTCTGCACGCCAATGATGGCATAGAGCCCCGCCACCGGTGACACGGTGGCGAAGCCAATCGTCAGGCTATTCCAGAGAGTCAGGCTGCGATTGAGTGTCTCGGGAGAACTCGTGGCGGTATCCGGAAGGTCCGTATCCGGACTTGCTTTAATTAACATGACAGTCCTCCCTGACTTGACAGCAGGTCAGACTGATCCGGTATGGGAAGAACTATGGAATGGAAATGCATAACGAAGCCTCCTTGTTGAGCGGGTTAAATTCCCGGAAGGCCATGTACCACCAGTACATGATCTCCCGGGTTTTTATCCCTCCGTGGAGCCTCGTCATGCGAGACCGGAAACTCTCGGACCAGACACTCCCTAATACAGGAAGCCGGAACCCTAGTTTCCCCTTCGCAGCCATCCTACAACCTTGCCACATCTAAGTCACGAAGATTGCTCAGTGCATCCTCAAAAAACTTGCCTCCGTGCCCGGCACACCCTTCGGTCAGAATCCAGTTGCTCCAGTCAGATTTTCTAGCAGGCTGCGGAAAAACAGAGTTGACGCTCAAATTCCGCTGTGTTCTTACGCGTGGCGTTGACACATGAACAACTCGCAGGATGCTCAAAAAGGCCGTCCAGCAAGGCCGCAGCGAGCGAAGAGGCGA
>JBDTPK010000879.1:0-1603 GCA_039932735.1 Nitrospirota bacterium | reverse complement strand
CACCCGGAGGTGCAAGGGGAATTGTACTTGCTCGACGTGCCGGTCGGGTAATCTCAGGAAAACTCTGTCGTGTTGGGAACGGTGGTGGGGCAGGGCTCGGCACAAATGGAGAGGTGATCTATGATCGGTCAATCCATCCGTCTCACCACGATCCGGGGCATTGGGGTCGGCCTCCACTATTCCTGGTTCATCATTTTCTTTCTGATTACCTTTTCACTCACCACGCGATTCGCCTCGGAACACCCGCACTGGACGACGGTCGAGCACTACACCGTGGCAATTGCTACCAGCCTGCTGTTCTTCATTTCAATTCTCCTCCACGAATTGGCCCACAGTTTCGTAGCACTGGCCAAGGGAATTCCCGTCCGAACGGTCACACTGTTTGCGTTCGGCGGCGTGGCCCAAATCGGGCGGGAGCCTGACCGTCCGCTGACGGAGTTCCAGATCGCGATCGCCGGGCCCATTGCCAGCGCCTTGCTGGCCGCAGGATTCTGGGTCGTCGCCCATTTGGCCGACGGTCAGGTGGAGCATCTCTCGGCCTTAGCCGGCTGGCTGTCGTCGATCAACCTGATGCTGGCGGTGTTCAACCTGGTCCCGGGCTTCCCGCTCGACGGGGGCCGAATCTTCCGGGCGGTCCTCTGGCACTTTACCGGAAACTTCTCGAAGGCCACGCGAATCGCGGCCGGCTCCGGGCAGCTCGTCGGATATGGACTCATTCTTGGCGGTATCTGGACAGGGTTGATCACCGGGAGCTGGTTCAGCGGACTGTGGCTGGCCTTCATCGGCTGGTTCTTGCTGAATGCGGCGCAGGAGAGCGTTCTGCAAGTGAGTGTCCAGTCGGATTTGAGGGGACTCGTGGCTGAAGACATCATGACGCGGGACTGTCCGACCGTGTCCGGTCGGATGAGTCTGGCTGAGTTAGTGCAAGAGCATATTCTCAAGACAGGACAGCGGTGCTTCGTGGTGGCCGAGGGCAGCCGGTTGGATGGATTGGTGACCCTCCATCAGATCAAAGCGGTGCCACAATCCCGATGGACGGACGTATCCGTCGAGGAGGCGATGACGCCCTTGGCGAAGCTGCGTCTGGTGGCGCCAGAGACGCCGGTCCTGGAGGTGTTACAGGCGATGAAAGGCGAGGACATCAATCAGGTGCCGGTCGCGAAGGGCGGGCAGCTCGTGGGCATGCTCACGCGCGATCATATTTTACAGGTCCTTTCCGCCAAGATGGAGCTGGGCACACAGACCACGCGTGTGAGCCGCTAAGACGGGAGGTCTTGGAAAGGACGGTCTGTACAAGGAGAAGAACAGGATGGAGGTCTACTGGCGGTTGATCAGTCACAGGATGCCCAGGTGACTGCGCGATTCTTAGAGGTCGTCCAGCTTCCCCGAGGGGCAGCTCTGTCGATCGTGCATGCCACCGAGGTTCCGCATGTGGCGATTCGATTTCTGGGTCAGCAACTCATGCTGGCCGACGGGCGCAAGGGCTGCGGGTGCGCCTCCTGCGGAGAGAAGGGTTGCCGGGGCCCCTATTGCTGAACACGGTGAAACGCATGCAGGCCGATCTTGCCATCCTGGGTCCCATGGCTACTCACGTTTCATGCGG
>JBDTPK010000878.1:0-1603 GCA_039932735.1 Nitrospirota bacterium | reverse complement strand
TCTTCGCTGGTTGTCGGCTGCTCAACAACTACATCACCGCGGTCTGAATTGGCGATGATAGGCAGCAACCAGGCCGCCCTTCTTGCTCGCAGAGCGCGCACGATAAAAAGGAAGAGAAGGACTCCCATATTGGTTCTCTGCTCCCGGAACAGAGGAGGGGCTGGAGCCTGATGATCTTCTGTGCTCGCGCAAGGCGCGGGTGCGGACTCCCTTCGTCGGACGCGCGCAGTGGAAGATCAATCAGGCTCCATCCCCGAAGAGATAACGAGGGAGCGTGGAGGGAGCATTTATAGCCTCGTTCGACGGGCGCACGTCGACCAACATAGGTGCCCTTCCAAGAGAGGGGGAAACCAGCAAGCTTGGAATGACGAGTATTTCGAACATGATGCCTCAGTATGCGCGCGGTTCAAAGGCTTGCTCTGTGCGCGGTTGGCAGCTGCATTAATCTGCGTCATTCCATTTCTCACAGGGACTCAGGCGTTCGTCGGAGGTATCGCGCCATATGAGGCAAAGTTTGGTCTCATGCGGGTTGTCAAAAATATCGGAGTACGACACGACTCCAAGTATCACAATGAACCAGTCTTTGCGCTCCAAATACATACCTTGCTCATCGGTCAGGGGTGTTATCAAGGAAAAAGTCTGGCTCACAACAGACCCTGGACTAATGACCCCAACGCGTTCAGCATCAGTCGTCAGTTTCGGAGGCATTTCCCAGTCGGGAAGCTTGTTCGAGATCCATACGGTCATCACCAGACGTATGTTCGTCGTCAGGGCAGGAGAGCGCCCGGTATTTTGAAGGAGAATGGTCGCTCTTGGGACATTATGTTGGATGAGAGGGCCAACAATCGTCGCGCCCTGAACCCGCACCCAGGCACGCTCGGCCATTTGATGCGCGCGCTTCAGCATGAGTAGGTGAATCGCGAAAGCGACAGCGAGCGCGACGATGATAAACGCGACACACCCACCAACAACATAGACGGGATTTTTGTACCATCTATTCAAACTTGGCCCAGCGGTATCTTCCTGATGAGTGTCACCCATGTGTCCCTCAGTCTAACAGGCTGCGGAACCACTCAGTTTACGCTCAAATCCTGCTGTGTTCTTATGCGTGGCGTTGACACATGAACAACTCGCAGGATGCTCAAAAAGGCCAGACTTCTCACCCGCCCAACCCTGGCGCGCCGAGACGCGCCTTGTCCCAGGCAAGGCCGCAGCGAGCGAAGAGGCGAGGCGTACGCTTCGGTACGTTGAGCCTCTGAACGATGCGGGAACGCCGCTGGCGGACTTTTTCAGCATCCTGCTAATTGTAGACGGCAACCGTATGGGTAGAGTGCCTGTTGTATTCAGATGAGGTCATGTTTAGTCGAGCGAATTGTCGGGCCGTCATGCGATGCAGCAGTGCTGAGGGGTCGTGGCCATGCCTCCACTGGTGTCGGCTGGAGTATGCCATGCTCTACCTAAAAAGTTGAGTGGGGGATAATGGGATGGAGCCTGATGATCTTCTGTGCTCGCGCAACGCGCGGCCTCAGAATGCCCTCGCCTGGGATAGTGGTACGTTTCGGCGTGCCAGTGGGTGGGCGGGTGAGAAAGTTGCGCGCAGTGG
>JBDTPK010000877.1:0-1615 GCA_039932735.1 Nitrospirota bacterium | reverse complement strand
GCGTCGGAGGCGTCCGGCCATCTGTTCGGGCGAGCAGCCCTCAGCCAGCGAGGTCCGCACGTACGGCCACAGCCAGGGATCCAGGAGTTTGTGGGGTCGCCGTGGCTGACGGGCTCGGGCGGCCGCCTGGACCTACGCCGTACAGGCCCGATAGTGAGCGCGCATCGCGTTGCGGACAAGCTCGCGGCTCACGGTGCTGGGCGCTCGCCGCAACACCGCAGCCATCGCCCGCAACGAATGGCCACGGGCCGGGCCCAGACTCATGGTCTCACGTTCTTCTGCACTCATGTATCTGAAGGATCTCTTTGACATGGCAACACCGTAGCCCATCCGGGCCGGTATTGTTGCACTTGGAGTTAGAACTCAAGCTTCAGTAGAAGCAATGGATTCAGCAGAACACCAGCAAGCCCATGAAATATTTGCCAGCAACAAGATGACCCACGGCGGAGTTATGTACTAGAAATGCATGGGGGTGGGAATATACCCCAAAGCTCTGAGATAATTCCTGCCCGCGTATACCTAGTGACTATCCATAATCTCTCACTCGAAGT
This sequence comes from Nitrospirota bacterium, assembly GCA_039932735.1. Classification (GTDB taxonomy): domain Bacteria; phylum Nitrospirota; class Nitrospiria; order Nitrospirales; family Nitrospiraceae; genus Palsa-1315. The sequence continues at coordinate 1,064 of JBDTPK010000877.1, read as the reverse complement.
GTGGCTAAACTGTGGCAGAACTATCGTGCCCGACCGTCTTTGATCGGTTCCTCGTCTGCCTCTGGCTCTTCTATAAGGGATTGAGAAGAATACGATTGGACTAGATCAGGACCTATAGTCTCTGGGGCTTCAGGGTTTTCAAATCTCGCCCCCTCCGCCATGCTATCCCGTGTCATTCGAGAGCATGGGTAGGACTGCTGCTCGTGTGTGATTGATGGTCGGCTCACAGTGCCAAACTAGCGAGAATATACTCGATTGAGTTGGTTGGTTGGCCTCAGTGTTTTGCGCAGTCGCGACGGCACGTTCAGTCTCTGGAGCGGCAACTACTCTCTGAGGCTTCCAGGAGTGGATTCGCCACCGATTCGTTTGGTCCCCAGCCACACCTCCAGCTCCAGCAACATGTCCTTGGCATCGACATCGTACATCTGATCCAGCGCGTGGAGACGCTTGCGATAGGCTTCTTTGCGGTAGGCCTTGGCTAAATGCCGTTACATACTCCGTCTCTTGTGGAACGCACTGCGTTGAGGCACCAGCTTCTTGCCGAACCGCTCTGCCATGCCACCAGGAAGGTCTGGCGAATCTTCGACGCCACTGGTGGAGTGCCGGTCGACCCACGAGCGGCTGGATCTTTCCTCATACCACCAAGCCCGACTTGCTGCAGGACTCAGGATCCTGGTACAAGTACCGCTTGAAGACTGCTCTTACCCAAGCAGGCTTAACCGGCAAGAGCCTCACAAAATTCTAGTCGACCAGGCATGCCTATGCCACCAGATTTTTAGAGGGGAAGACACGTGCGGCAATTACAGAAGGCGGGCGGCTGGTCGAACCTTGGTCAGGTGGAGATCTATACTCAGATGCAAGACGAAGGACTGCGCGACGCCATGAATCAGGGAGCGTCTATCGGCACACATTACCGAAAACTACCACAATCAAAACTGTCTGTTTTGATAAGAACCATAAGTGAACGATTTATCACGCCAGGGCTGGCGTAGCTCAATGGCAGAGCAGCGGTTTTGTAAACCGCAGGTTGGAGGTTCAATTCCTCTCGCCAGCTCCACAACTTC
>JBDTPK010000876.1:0-1616 GCA_039932735.1 Nitrospirota bacterium | reverse complement strand
CCGCCGATCAGCCCGGCGGTCACGTTCCCGATCCCCTGGACGAGCAGTTCCCGACTCGCGGGCGAGGTCCGCTTCTGGGGATCGAGCTTGTCGGCTGCCTCCAGGTTCAGCAGCGTTTCCAGCGAGGCCACAGCAGCAAGCGTTAGGGCCGCTATGTATACCGCCGGGTTCGCCCACTGCGAGAAGTCTGGCAACTGCAGGAACCCGAAAAACCCAGCCAAGCTGTCCGCCACCGGCACCTGCACGAGGTGGCTCGGCTCGATGACCCAATCTCCGCCGAGCTGCCGGAACAACTGGTTGATTCCGACGCCCAGCAACACCACGAATAGCGGTGCGGGGACGACCGAGTTCTTCAAGGGCTTCCATCTGGCCCAGACGACCAGCACCGCAATCGAGACGAGGCCTATCGCGGCCGCGCCAGGGTGGATGTCCCCGATCGTTCGGAGCAATTCGGAGAACGTGGTCTCGTGGTCCGGTTGCTGGAACGCCAGATCCCCTTCCGGGTCGGGGTCGTGGCCGAAGAGGTGGGGGAGCTGTTTCAGAATCAGGATCACCCCGATGGCGGCCAGGAGGCCCTTGATCACACTGGACGGGAAGAAGGCGGCGATGAACCCGGCTCGAGCGAGTCCCAGGCCGATCTGGATCAGCCCTGCGAGAACCACCGCCAGGAGGAACGCCGGGAACGATCCGAGTGATACGATCTGAGCGGCGACGACCGCTGTCAAACCGGCAGCCGGGCCACTGACGCTGGTGTGCGATCCGCTTAAGATCCCCACCAGGATGCCTCCGACGATCCCGGCAAGCACCCCCGAGAGCAACGGAGCACCGGACGCCAGCGCTACCCCCAGGCACAAGGGCACGGCCACGAGGAACACAACCAAGCCGGCAGTGAGGTCGCGCGGTAGGGTGGCTGATAACGGGCTGTTCATCGGCAACATGATTGAGAATGGCCCTTGTGCAAAGCCAACGTCAAGGGAAGGAAAATATGTCCGAGTCGTCGCGCCATCGCCGCGGCCTCTCTATGTGTAACGGAGACCCCGCCGCGGCCCAGACTGGGAGCGCGACACCATTGTCGGGGCGCAACGCAACGGCGCCCTACTCACCCATGTCGAGTGCAAAAGCCTGTTCACGACCATCTCGACATTGTCCCGTCCAATCGCCACGCCCCGCGGCACGGTGCATCGGCTGAACCCGTTGCGCGACCACGGCCACCCCATCACCTACGACAACGTTAAGGCGTTCAGTGGACACCGGGACCCCGCCGATCTCCTGTGCGCGCCGGTCTTTTTGCCAGGCCCTCTCATGCGGGGGAGCGCGACGTAAACGAGAACACCACGGGCCTCATCCGAGACGTCTTCCCCCAAGGCACGAACTTCACTCCAAGCCATCCGGCGACGGTGGCGATGGTCGAACGCCTGCGCAACCGGAGGCCCGAATCTGCGGCCTGTAGAAATGCACTTTCAGAGAAGTTCTACGCGCACACTTTGACGGTCTCATCAGTAGATAGACGGACTAGATTGTCTCAACATGCAAACCATTGAATTTCCTCCGTGCCACAATAGTTTTTCCACAGCCTGCTAAACGTCATCCCTCGCGTAGGCAAACTTCTAATAAAT
>JBDTPK010000875.1:0-1618 GCA_039932735.1 Nitrospirota bacterium | reverse complement strand
TCGTGATCGTGCTCAACAATCGAGGCTACTCCACTGAACGGGAGATTCTCGAAGGTCCCTTCAACGACGTCCACGAGTGGCGTTATGAGCGGATCTGCGACATGATTGGAGGCGGAGTTGGCACGCGGATTGCCACTCAAGGGGAATTCGAGCGAGGGCTCGCTGCTGCCTTGGCCGACTCCACGCACCTGCACGTCCTGAACGTCCTGCTCGATCCAGCCGATCGCTCGGCCGGTATGATCAGGCTGGCCCATCGCCTTGCCAAACGACTCTCCACCGATCGTCCTTAGCCCACATCGTCAGAGGGTTCGGCTTCATCACCCTGTCCGCCTTCTTGCCCAACACTTCAGGACCCCCTCTTCCATATCCTGGAAATCCAGATTGTGTTCAATGTTATGAATGGAGTGGTCGGTGGTGAGAGTGGACACAACCACGGCGCGGAAGGCATGCATGAAGAACAGACAATGAGCTGATAGCTCGGAGTAAAGACTGAAGGGCTCGGGGGAAGACCTGCGCCGCTGGCCGATTGTCGTGGGGAAAAAATCGTCTCCTATCTGGTCATAGGTGAGCCCGCATGATTCATGGTGATTCGTGGCGAACTCGTCAGAGGACCCGTTCTTCGTAAATTAGAAGATACCTGGCGATCTGATGAATTTTGAGCATCCAACGGATCAACAGCGTAACAAATTCCTGAATTGCCTCACGAACGACGGGCGACGAACACTGCAATGGCCCATACACAACTGCAACAGACGCGCTCATGAGTACTGCAGAGCTATAGGCTATGGTCCAGAATTTCGCAGGATCAGCTGAAAAGTTTTTTTGAGGATCGCTGACGTGTTCGGCGTGTCGAAGAACGACCGAAAAATATCATGCACGACGGTCCGGTGGGCCGTATGGTCAGCTTGAAATTGCTTGAGGGCGTCCGATCGACTCGCCCCCGTATAGCCCATGCGGATCGCGCAACGTTCGAGTTTATCCTGTCGATCCGGCAACGCGTGTGTTTGCATATCGTGCACCATCTGCAGTTTATGCTCGACGTCTCGAAGAAACTGATAGGCGCGGGTCAGGCCGCTCTGTTGTTTCGCTGAAAGGATGCCTGCCTTGTGAAGTCGCGCTAACGATCCAATCGTCCCTCGGTCCAAGATCCCTGGTAATCGACGACCGGCAAACACTTGGATCGTTTGGACGAAAAACTCAACCTCCCGAATGCCTCCATCGCCCAGCTTCACGTTGCGCTGCTCATGCCTGAGCTCCGCCATCTTCAAATCAATCCGCTCCTTGACCGATCGGACCTCCTCCACGATGGCAAGCCCCTGTTCAATATCCGACCGTTTTGATGAGGCTGTCAGCACAAAGGGCCGCACCAGCTTGACGAACGATTTCCCGACCTCCTGCGATCCGGCGATGGGCCAGGCTTTCAGCAAGGCCAACCGTTCCCATACTTGTCCTCTCGTCCGATAGTACTTATCATACTCACCGAGCGAGCGAGTGAGCTGCCCCACCGAACCTTCTGCCCGCAAGCGGAGGTCCACGCGATAGAGGTATCCTTCAGGGGTCTGTTCGGTCAGCGCCTTCGTCAGCTCCCGCGCGAGAATTTCAAAGTATTCTTCATTGG
>JBDTPK010000874.1:0-1619 GCA_039932735.1 Nitrospirota bacterium | reverse complement strand
AGGATTGGCTCACTATGCGTGGCCGCTCCCTCCTTCCGCTTCGTATTCGTCAAGGCATTGTTCGAGTTCATCGAGTTCGGCTGGATGGACGTCCAAACCAAAACCAAGAATGTGTCTGTTCCTACCCTTACACCCGTCCTTCTCTATCGAGACCTGTTCCGCTGCGCTAGAATCAAGAACTCCGTTACCGAAGCTTGAGAATCGTGCCGTCTAGCTTGGTATCCATCACAAACTTCTCAAAGTTCTTGTTGTACAGTTCGTTGAGCAGCGCTTGGGCATCCTCTGGATCGAACCAAAAGACCTGGTTAGTTCCGGCACCGATGAGAGTCTCACGGACCTGACTGCCGTCAGTGTGATTTTGCACTTGGACAATTATTCGATTTTTGGCGGTGAGGGTGGTCTGCCCGATGCCGCTCTTAGCATCCACGCCGACATCGAGGAGGCTGCCGGTGATAGTCATGTCTGCCTCTCTTGCTCCGTGACCTCTGGCGACGATCACGTTCCAGCCTTTCCCTGTGAGATAGTCAGCAAACGCCTGTGCCGTGGCCTCGCCGATGGTGCCGTTAGAGAGACTGAAATGACTCTCCCCTCCCCATAGATGAGATCTGGTGCCAAGGTGCGATCGGTCGGTGCGATGGTCTTCAAACGGTTGAATCGCGACGGTCGGGGAGCTCGTCGCAACGACCTTTCCGCCTGCCCCGCTCGCTATGGGGAAATTCAGATCGATGCGCTCGCCCTTGCCTGCGCAACCTGCCGCCAAGATGATCCCGAGAAGCCCGATTCCTACGATGTGGATGTGATAATGCCTCACCGAATCCCTCCTTCGTGTCTGGCACAGAACGTAGACATCCTGTGGCACAGACTCTTATTATTTAGCGGCGAAATGTGCACGACGATTTTGTTGATAACAGTCTTCATTCTGCTGCTTGCAGAACGGTTTGGTTTCTCCGTAGCTCGTAATCAGGAGCTGCGTGGGTGGAACACCCACATCCTGAAGATACTTCTTGGCAGCGCGCGCCCGCTTCTCGCCCAAGACGAGGTTGTATGCCAGGGTCCCTCGTTCATCGCAATGGCCTTCGATCAGCACAGTCTTGCTCCCATTGACGCGAAGCCATCCGGCATTGGCGTCCAACACCGACAGCGCGCCAGTGCGGATGTCAAACCGGTCATAATCGAAGAACACGTCGCCCAATGCATAGCTGTCGGATTTTACATTCGGCTGGAGCGCAAGATTGGATGGTGTGCTACTAGATGAAGGCTGGTCTAACGAGCCTTCCTGCGGTACCGTCTTAATCGCGTCCGGCTGGATCTCCTCGCTCTTGGCTTGACCTGCCATCGAGGCTGCATCCCCCGATGAGGAAGAGACATTCTTACCGGCGCAGCCCGCAAAGAGAGCCATGAGGCTCAGACTCAAACACAGGCTGACTACTCTTCGATCCATCGTATAACCTCCTAATTTTTCGTAACCATTGGCCGCGTTGCTTCGTCAGGATCAGAACAGTCCAGCTCTCTTACTCTCGTCCTGATCCGTCCCTGTATGCTCTTCACACAGAGACGAATGCCAGATCCCCCCCTACTTATAGGGGGTCATCGACCATCCGTCAACCCAAAATTTCTCC
>JBDTPK010000873.1:0-1625 GCA_039932735.1 Nitrospirota bacterium | reverse complement strand
TAGACGAAGTCTCGCGTTTGCCGTCCATTCCCATTGACGATCGCTTGCTCGCTATTCAACAGCTTCTGAATAAAGATAGCCACCACGCCGGCCTCTCCATCAGGATCCTGACGTGGGCCATAGACGTTGGCGTAGCGCAGGCTTACGATTTGAAGCCCGCTCACTCGTTGATAGTAGGAAAGATACTGCTCCCCACACAGCTTGCTGATGCCGTAAGGCGACAGAGGCCTCGTGACATGGGACTCGGGGGCAGGATAGACCTCCTGCTCGCCATAGATGGCCCCACCGGAAGAAGAGAATACCACCTTCCGCACGCCATGCTTGATGGCTTGCTGTAGGACGTTCAGCGTCCCAAGGACATTCACCTGGGCATCGAAGATGGGATCCTCTACAGATTTTCTGACGTCCATCTGCGCAGCAAGATGCATGACCAGATTGGGCCTTTCGTTGCGAAACACCCGTTCGAGTCGCCAACTCTGAATATCTAGCTTAAAAAAACGAGCGACCCGATTGAGGTTCCTCCGCTTCCCCGTGGACAGATTGTCCACGACAACAACCTCATGCCCTTCCTGGACAAGACGGTCGACCAAATGCGATCCGATAAACCCGGCACCTCCGGTCACGAGTACTTTCATGCCTGCTCCCATCGCCGATGAATCCATGCCATCATCTGTCCACCGTCCGCCCGATCAGGCTGTTATCTTGTGTGAAAAACCAACGAGAATCTCCCGATTCCCTTTTCGCCCTATCACGGGAGAATCAAGCACGCCTTTCAGCTGAAATCCCAACTGAGCAGCACAGGCAATGACCTTCTCGGTCACCGCCTCGCGCTGCGCATCATCTCGCACGATCCCCCCTCGTCCCACCTGACCCTTACCGACTTCAAACTGTGGCTTCACTAACGCCACAACCACTGCGGAACAATTGAGTAGGCGGACAACAGAGGGCAAGACCAGCGTCAGAGAAATAAAAGATACGTCGATCACCGCTAGATCGATCGGCTCAGGAACCACCGCACGGTCAACATACCGAATATTGGTCCTTTCGAGCAAGACAACACGTGAATCTTGGCGGAGCCTCCACTCAAACTGTCCATACCCCACGTCGATTGCGTAGATGCGGGTGGCCCCTCGCTGCAACAAACAGTCGGTGAACCCACCAGTTGAACACCCGACATCCAAACCAATTATCCCACCCGGGTCGATATGAAAGGCATCAAGGGCTGCAGCCAACTTGTCACCCGATCGACTGACGTACAAGGCAGGCTGCACGATTTCGATCTGCGCATCCAGCGGAACCAACTTCGCGGGTTTATCCACCATGATCCCATCAACCGAAACGCCTCCTGCCAAGACGGCTCTCGCCGCAGCCTCTCGACTGGACACCAAGCCCTGAGCAACAAGCACACGGTCCAACCGTTCTTTGTGCGCACGCGGGAAGGAAGCCATATCGACTAGGGAAATCACTCATCGGAGAATGGACCGAAATAGAAACCTGTAAGAAGGACACTAGGAAGAAGATTCATCGGTTGCGTCGTCTGGAGAGTAGGCGTGGAGTCGTTTCTTGCCGTTCTTATCTTGCACGAGCACTTCTACTTTATGCTCGGCTTCTTCTAAAATCTTGAG
>JBDTPK010000872.1:0-1629 GCA_039932735.1 Nitrospirota bacterium | reverse complement strand
CTGAGGCCGCGCGTTGCGCGAGCAAGAAGGGCAACCGGTTACCCGCTACATCTTTTTCCGCACGTCCTTCCACTCCTTCGCCACCTTCGCCTTCCGCGGTGCCTCGCCCTTGGCCGGCTCAGGTACCATCACAGCGTCGAGGCGTCGCTGCAAGAACGCTTCAGCAAAGGCCTTCGTGCGCCCCACACCTATTTTGAGTGTGTCCCATCCAGCTGCATGCATTTCATCGAGTTTTGCCCCAAACGCCGCTGGATCGGACGACAGCACGAGAATGTGCCCGACTGGAAACTTATGATCCTTGAGCCATTGTCTGGCTTGCGCATTCACCTGGTCATACGTTGCCAGCGCCTTATCCTGTCTCACCACATAGAGCACGTTGTAGTAGAACCGTGTGAGCTTTTCGAGTACTTCCGCTGCATCAGGCATCGGGCGTTTGCCTTCGGCGTCTTCCATGAGTGCTGCCATCTCCACCGCCATCATAGGGTTGCGATATTCCCACACGGACAGATTCGCACCAGCTTCGACCACGGCGACACTTGAGGTCGCTCCCACGCGCACGGTGAATGGGATAGCCCCCTTGGCCTTCGGGGTATACAACAAGAATGCCCGACCATTGCCATCCGTCATCGCAGTCGCGACGATCTTGCCGGCAATGAGCAGCTCGATCGGTTCGCCCCCCCGACCGGTCTCTGTCAGGCGACCCTTCTGTGTGAGCGTGGCTTCAATGGTGGCCGGCTGGCTAGGCGAGGTGAGGCTATCGTGAACCGATAGGGTCCAGGAAATCTTCTCCGCCGCGAAGAGGATGCTGGGCGAACTCAAAAATAAGAGGATAGCAAAGAAACTGGATCTGCCGAAGAAAACTCTCATAGGTCGCACGTCTAGGCCAGAAGAACGCACGATATAGGATGCTCAAAAAGTCCGTCCAGCAGGGCCGCAGACGATGAAAGCACCGGAGGCGTAGCCTCTGGGCTACGTTGAGGATGCGTTCGAGGTGAGAACGACGCTGGCGGGCTTTTTCAGCATCCTGCCTGCTAGAAAGTTATGCCTTCAGGGCTGCAAGTACCTCGTCCACATGACCGCCAACCTTGACCTTTCGGAAGATCGCCTTCAATGTGCCGGTCTGATCGATCACGAACGTACTACGCTCGATGCCCCAATACTTCCTGCCATACATATTTTTTTCTTTATAACAGCCATAGGCCTTCGAGATAGTGGCCTCTTCATCGCTGAGCAGGGGAAAGGGCAGATCAAACTTCTTGATAAACTTCTGGTGAGACTCCTTGCCGTCCAAGCTCACACCGAGAATCACAGCCCCCGCCTTCTTGATCGGCGTGGCCGCATCACGAAAGTCGCAAGATTCCGTCGTACAGCCCGGGGTATCATCTTTGGGATAGAAATACAGGACCACCTGCTTGCCCGTAAAGTCTTTCAGGCTGACCGGCTCTCCTGATTGATTTGGAAGCGAGACCGCGGGGGCCTTATCACCGACTGTGAGTTCCTTTGCCATCTTCGCTCACTCCTTCTTCAATTGCGTAGCAGAATGTTGAAAAAGTCCTCCGGCAGCGTGCTCGAAACCCGTGAGGCGTATCTCGTGAAAGGTCGTTCGTTTCTGGATTCGGACGGTTCACG
>JBDTPK010000871.1:0-1630 GCA_039932735.1 Nitrospirota bacterium | reverse complement strand
TCCTGCTAAAGAGACCAGACAGGTGCAGATCGTGCCGAGGAACCGACCTCGAAAAGCAATCCATTCGCATGGCCCAGTTCATACTGTTCAGCAATTGCTCCGCTAGGGTATCATAGGGCCTCTTGATCGTTTGCCGTTTCCCCTGGGCTCGCGGGGTATGCTCATACCCAGTTTGTTGGAGTGTCAAGCATGGAGACCTATTACACCATTCTGGAAATTCATGATTCGGCGACGCCAGAAGAGATAAAGGACGCCTACCGGCTCTTATTGCAAGTCTGGCATCCCGACCGTTTTCACCATCGACCCGCGCTTTTGGCGAAGGCAGAAGAGAAGTCCGGGAAAATTAATGTGGCCTTCGAGACGCTTAGTGACCCTGTCTTGAAACAACGGTATGACGACTGGCTTCGTGCTTGCCGTGGGCCGAGTGCGAAGATCGTTGAGTCTGTGACATGTCCTTCTTGTCAAACCACGATTCGCCCCCTTCATGAACAACGTGAACGCTGGGATGCATATCAGCGCCGACACCAAGCGACAGAGGAACACAACCGCACTGCCGGCGCAACGGCTCAAGACAATCAACCGTTTCCCCCTGTCCGAATGGCCATGCTGGTGATAGGCGGACTCGCTACACTCATCATTGTATTCGTGATGACTAAACCATCGAAGGTTTTAATTTCCAACAAACCTCCTCGGGCGGATGTAACCGAGACAGGTCAAACGACTGAGTCAGTCGCAGTTGAAAAGGATCATCCGGCACACCAGGCCATGGATAGGCGGGATAATGTGTCCAACCGCTCGGCTCAGGCGGATGAACGGGAGACACTTCTGAGACATACGCCTCCGACAACGCCCCAACAGGAACGGCCGGATCGCCCTGAACTCACGCAGCGGCTGATGGCACAGACCCCTGGACCTGCGTCGGCTTCCCCAACGGAAATGATCTCTGCTGTTGAACAACAACAACTGATGAGGCTGGCCACCCAAGGCAATGCGTCGGCGCAGAACCAGCTTGGACAACTGTATGCCAATGGGCGGGGGGTGCCGCAGGACTATGCGATGGCACGAGGATGGTACGAGAAAGCCGCCGCTCAGGGGCATGCGTGGGCACAGAACCAGCTCGGGGAGCTGTCAGCCGACGGGTTGGGTACAGCGAAGGATTATCAGCAGGCACGACAGTGGTGGGAACAGGCGGCAACCCAAGGTGTGGCACAGGCGCAGTACAACCTTGGGCAATTGTATGCCAACGGGCGAGGGGTGCCGCAAGACTATGCGACGGCACAGAAATGGTACGAGAAGGCCGCGTCCCTGAACCACGCATGGGCACAGGCTCAACTCGGGCAATTGTATGCCAACGGGCGGGGGGTGCCGCGGGACGATACGACAGCACGGAAATGGTACGAGAAAGCCGCCGCCCAGGGTAACGCGTGGGCGCAGGCTCAACTCGCATTGTTGTAGTCCACGGGCAAGGCGTCCTGCCGCCAGAGCAATGCAACATAACAGCTCACGGCGCGTGGCGATCCAGTTGGAGCTGGTCACATCACTCAACCATTCAATTTTTGCCATTGAACATTCATTCCCATCCATTTACCATTCACCACTCACCATTGGACATTCTGCCAGGCACAGGAGA
>JBDTPK010000870.1:0-1630 GCA_039932735.1 Nitrospirota bacterium | reverse complement strand
ATTGAAACGCACCAAGTATGGAGTCGACAGACTACGCGGCAGGCGTGTGCGTCACGGCAGGCTTGCACGCGGGACTGTCCCTGGCACGACTGGAACGCACGGCCAACCGGCTGTGCCACGGACATAGAGGCACGAGTGACGTCCCATTCCTGTTGACCGATATGCGGCCACACACATTCTCGCCCCCTCGGAACGAGGAGAGGACAGAATCATCGTGGACTGGGTTCAACGTCTAGCATCCATTCGAATTTGGTGTGTAGTTAAACACTGACTCAGGCCGTACACAGCCGAGGAAGGGGGAGACCATGAAGACGCACGATCTCACGGCATTCTGCATCGTATGTATCGTCGGAGCCACGGTCATCGGAGGTCCGATGACCGCATCAGGCGAGGCGGCAGAGAAGACACCGGACGCGCACGCATTACCACAGCAGGGAACGAGCTATGCCCCCGTTGCTCTCAAGGAGGACTTTGCTGTCGTCATGGCTCGCATGAAAGCCGCAAAGCCCGAGATCATGACGCGGCAGATGGAGTTGCTCACGAAACGATACGACCTCGCAAACCGTCCAGCCAAAGGTGTCACGATGTCCCGCGGCAAGCCTCTTCAGGAAGGGATACGAGTGGCGCTTCCGAAGGGGATGACCTGGGACACACTTCAGGCCATGCGCCCCGAAGAGATCCGGGAGAAGGATTCGTTTCCGGCGGGATTCTTTCCGCTTCCGCATCCCAACCACCCTGAAGGCGGAATGGTCTTCCCCACGTTTCATATTGAGGAGATTCAGAAGCAGGAGGGCCGTGATCTCACTCGCTTCGACCTGGACTTTGACCTGCCGACCCATTTGTTACCAGAGTTCCCGCCCCCTATCTACTTGACGACACGGCCTGATCTCGGTGACGTGTCACAGGGCAAATTGGTGACCATCGACAACTATTATGCATTGTTCAACGGGGTGCTGAATCCGAAACAGCTCGAGGGCTTGCGCCTGCTCGTTACCACGTTCCCCCAGCAGCAGTTCAACCAGACGGAAGACCGTCGTACCGTCCGTCCAAGCCGTGGCGTCACCTGCTTCGAATGTCATGCGAACGGTCACACCAACGCCAGTACCCATCTGGCCGGAGACGTCCGCCCCCAGGAGTTTCGTCATCGAATTGATACCCCCACATTGCGCGGCTTATATATCCAGAGGCTGTTCGGCTCGCAGCGGGCGCTGAAGAGCGTGGAGGATTTCACCGAGTTTGAGCAGCGTGGCGCCTATTTCGACGGCGATCATGTGATCGCGGCGAAGAAAGGGGTGAACATTCTCGAACGAGGAAGCCAGGTGCATTTCATGGCCGAGTTCCAGGAACTCCTGGACTTCCCGCCGGCCCCCAAGCTGGGCATTGACGGCAAGTTGAATCCCTCAAAAGCCACCGCCTCTGAGAAGCGAGGGCAGAGCCTATTCTTCGGCAAAGCCACCTGCGCTAGTTGCCACCAGGCGCCGTATTACACGGATAATTCTATGCACAACCTGCAAGTGGAGCGCTTTTACACGCCGCGGATGATCAATGGACGCATGGCCAGCGCGGATGGCCCGATCAAGACGTTCCCCTTGCGAGGCATCAAGGATTCGTCTCCGTACTTGCACGATGG
>JBDTPK010000869.1:0-1631 GCA_039932735.1 Nitrospirota bacterium | reverse complement strand
AAGCGGGTTTATTGGCGGTGCTGTCGTCTTAATTACTGACTACTGAGTAAGGCTTCAGCTCCATTGGCCACGGGTTGGGCCTTTAGGCGATGATTTCCAAATGAGAGATGATTTCTTAAAGAGGCGAGAGACTGAAAACCATGTAGAGAATGGGGATTGCCGCGCCTATCAAGGGCCTCAGCAATTCTCCCGAAACTAATTTGTAGACCGCTGATAGTTCGCGTGCTACCGAACGCGGAATCATTCGCGTTCTTGATCTCGCGTTCGGCAGCACCCGTAAGAGCATCGGGTTAGGAATGGACGCAATGCAATATTGAAGTTGATGGCGTCGTCGAACGCCTCACTTCCTCCAGAACCGCTTGGGAACATCAAACGCATAGCGGAGTTGAACGGCCCAATATTTTTGCACAAGACCTGGCTTGTCCAACGGTTGGTCCTGTTCTTGATAGACGCTCAGTTCCATATCCTCGCGAAACCGTAGCGCCAACCCGACAATCCAATCCAGTTCAGAGGGGTTGAGTGTGTTTCCAGCACCCCGATCCGTAAGGAAGTTCAGATCTCCATACAGCACAACTCTATTTTTGTAGAGGTCGAGATCCGCATGGGCCACATACCGAAAAAGCGCTCTTCCGGTGTTATCTGGCCGCGCAAAATAACTGGTGTTATGAAATAGCCAGCCGGCACCGGCATAAGCGGTCAGATTCTGATTGGGAAAGGTGCGCTGCCACCAACTCAGATCCCGTACGGCTTGAAATCGAGACGTCAGTAACGCATCAGCATACGCTTGGGTGAGACCACTCTTGTCCAGCGGTGCATCGCGCTCGTACTGGAGGCGCCAGCTCCACCGGTCGATCAGTCCGGTGAAGGCATAGGTGCCGTCCCATTCGCTCAGCTCGACCCAACCTTTTGTTCGATCCGAGAAGAAGTTTTGATCGGTGTAGAACGTTAGGTATTGCTTGTAGAGGTCGGTTTCCAGGTGAAGCATATGCCGGAGGCCGACCAATCCCGTGTTATCCGGACGAGCCGCAAAGGTCGGGTTGGATACGAAGGCGGATGAGAGGAAGTACCCTCCGAATAGGGTCTCTTCGGCTTCCCGTGCCGCCGCGTCGTTCGACTGCTCCATCGATGGCAACGGACGACCGTACTTTTCCAACGCGAGGGACAAAGAAGGTAAGACGAGGAGCCCCGTGACACTCAGGACCAGGACGCTCACTGCACGGACGAGGGTGGTGATCTGTCGCTGTTCCAAACGCTTCTCTCTCTGTTCTGGTCACACGCTCATTGAGGATTTTTGGTGAGGCAACTCGGTGTGTGACGGGCGAGGAGAATCGTCATAGTGTCCTCTTTTCTCCCTGCCCACGAGGACCAAGACGGAGCCCTCATCACACTCGTTGATTTAGACCACGAAAAGAGAGGCTCTGCAGGGACACCGGTAGATATCCGAGGGCATGCGATTCACGCAGGCGATGTCAGATTGACGACGACCATCTGCCTCCACATGAATCCTCCCCTGCAAAGACCATCGCCAGCATCTGTACGTGATCGTTCGCAGCGCTCATGCAGCAGAAAGAGGGGGCCTTCTACCCGATTGAACCAAATGTATCAACCGGCAATTTCGACGCTGTGCGTCA
>JBDTPK010000868.1:0-1634 GCA_039932735.1 Nitrospirota bacterium | reverse complement strand
ACGCTTGAGGATGTGGTGGGGCTCTATTTGAACCCGCCCGATCACGCGCTCGTGCGCTGCCTCGACGAAAAGCGCCAGATTCAGGCTTGAACTGAAGAGCCGCATCGTCTCTATGCTCTCCCGCAGGCCTTGCACGCTACTCAGGGTCCCTTCTTCCTCCACAACGAAGGCGGAAGAGATCGCGCGGGTTGCATCATCCAACGGCCCAATCAACCGGACAGATGATGGGCTATCTACATTCGTCTCACCAGCCATTGCCACATACTACGTAGCCTGCTAAAATTCTTCCCCACCGCGGAGTTCCACCATCGCGTGCGACATTTCTACCGACAGGGAGGATGAACTACGTCGCTGTGAATGACCTGCCTTCCCATACCACACACGATCAACTTGGCGCGCTGCCGTCGGCGAGCCGTCTACTGACGTCTTCCATCGAATTGGATGCACTGCCCCGGGTGATTGTGACCGCGGTCACGGAATTGCTCTCGGCGAATGCGAGCAGTCTCTTGTTGGTCGATCCCGTGACACACGAATTGATCGTGAAGGTGGCCACAGGGCCGGTCAGCGCCGAACTTAAGGAAATACATCTCAAAATGGTGCAAGGGATTGCAGGATGGGTGGCTGAACGGAAGAAGGATGTGATTGTGAACGATGTGGGGCACGATCCCCGATTTGAGCCGATTGTCGATGGTTCGACTGGATTTACCATGCAGTCCATCATCGCGGTGCCTTTGATCGAAGAGAAACGTGTCTTAGGCGTGTTGGAGGTATTGAATACGTCGAAGCCAAAACGGTTTGATCAGGCTGATCTCGATCTTCAAACGGCGTATGCCTCGCATGCGGCCGTGGCCTTGAGAAATGCCCGATTATTCTCGGTGATTCGAGGAGAAAAACGAGTTTTACAAGTTTCCCCCGATGAACGGTTTCAGACGCTCATCGTCGAAAGCCCGGCCATTCGGAACGTGGGGAGAGGGCAGAGAAGGCAGTCAAGAGTCAGGCGACCATTCTGTTGCTTGGTGAAAGCGGTGTCGGGAAGGAGATTCTCGCTCGATCTATTCATGCGTGGAGCCCTCGGGCGGCGAAGCCTTTTGTCGCGGTCAATTGTGTGGCGCTGTCCGATCATCTTCTGGAGAGCGAACAATTCGGCCATGAAAAATGGTCGTTCACTGGCGCCATGCAACAAAAGAAAGTTCTGTTGGAGGTCGCTCAAGGAGGGACGGTGTTCTTGGACGAAATCGGTGATATGAAACCGGATCTCCAGGCGAAATTACTGCGTGTCTTGCAGGATCATGAATTCGAACGTGTGGGAGGCACTCACCCGATTCGAGTAGACATCCGGGTGATCGCCGCGACCAATCAAGATCTCAAGACGGCTGTGAGGGGTAAACGGTTTCGGAAAGACTTGTTCTTTCGACTCAACGTCGTGGGGTTGACAATTCCACCTCTCCGGGAGCGTCGAGACGATGTGCCTGCTCTCGAGCGGTTCTTAGTGACGCGATATTCAAAGGACATGAAACGTCCACCGATGGCCATCGACCCGACTGCGATGGCGCTTTTGCAAGAGTACGATTGGCCAGGGAACGTTCGAGAGCTTGGGAATGTGATTGGGCGTGCCGTGGTCCTCGCGACTGAGG
>JBDTPK010000867.1:0-1638 GCA_039932735.1 Nitrospirota bacterium | reverse complement strand
CTGACGACCAATTACACACTGCTGCCAACAAGGATGCGGTTCTGTTGTACCTAGAAGGAGATTACGTCGGAGCCTATGTCAAAGAAATCCTAGTGGCTGAAAAAGGGGATCCTGGTGCCCAGGCAATGATTGGAATGATGTACGAAGAAGGAAAGGGAGTTGGCCGTTACTTTCCAGAGGCTCTGCGTTGGTATCGAAGAGCCGCCGAACAGGGGAACACCTCAGCCCAGACGGCTCTTGCCGATATGTATTCCCAAGGAAAAGACGTGAAGCGGGATTACCGCGAAGCTGTGCACTGGTACAAAGAGGCGGCTCATAAAGGCGATTCCAATGCTCAGGCAGCGCTGGGCGAGAAATACTATCATGGGCAAGGGGTGCCACAGGACTACAAGGAGTCATCACGATGGTATCGCTCAGCAGCCGAACAGGGCCACGTTGCCGCACAATACAATCTTGGCGCAGACTATGCGAACGGGCAAGGTGTCCCGCGAGACTATGTGGAAGCGTACAAATGGGCTTCTCTGTCAGCAGCGCAAGGCAATGAATTTGCCTCCAGGTCTCTTCCATCTTTGGCGAATGTGATGACCAAGGAACAAATCACTCAAGCCGAAGACCTTATAAAAAAATGGAAACCCTTGGCTAAGTGACTGGGTTTCGGGGAATCATTTCTGACTACCCAACCCCGTCGTTAATATGCTAAGGGGGACGCCCCGAAAGAATCTCATCACGTAAGACTGGCGAAGCATTATCGCGAACGGCAGGATCTCAAAGCTTCAAGTTCCGGGTGACTGCTGGATTGATGTAAGTAAGGTCGTGGCAATAACCGGAGGCAGGGTCCGAAAAAGGCACCGAGAGAATGATCATCATATTGAGCTTGCCCCGAGATCTACAGCCAAAGGGACGTGAAACAACGGCCACTGGCAGATACTGGATACCTGAGATGGAATGAGTGTGGTGAGGAGGTCAGCATGGGCGAGTTGAGTGGGAAGCAAATGCTTGATAGCACGGATGAGGACATTCTGAATGAACTCAGAAAGAATGAACCTGGACACCATCAAAGTGTATCGTTACAGATGGCAGTTGCAATCCGTAACACCAAACGACTTGCGGATGCCCTAACGCTTGCGAGCACGGCGGGCAGATTCTTGGCATGGGTTGTGGCAATTGCAACAGTGGTGACGGCTTTGGTAGAGCTTGCAAAGCTTCTATTAGGCAGGTGATCTCAATAACGCGAGGGCAAGAATCGGGGACATTCTGAATTTCCGATGCAACGCCTCCGGCGTTTCACGCCCCCGACGGCGCGCAGTGTGAACTATGCACGAAGTTACAGTTCGAGCGCGAAGCGAATGGGCTCTTTGACCTTCGCCATCACGTCGACGGGAAGCTGTCCCAGCCTGCGTTCTAACCGGGGTGCGACGAGAGACCCGATACCTTGGACGTCGACGACGGACGGTTGGTGCAAAAAGGGAAGGGCTCCTAGAGGGATTTCGTAGCGACTGCCCCGATGCTGCGTGGTCAGCGGAACGTACGTGATAAGTGCACGAGGGGCGTCAGGGTCGAGGTGAGAAACGATGAGAACGGGACGGGTCTTGGCAGCCAACCCAAGGTCAGCCAGCCATATCTCACCCGGCTTGGCGT
>JBDTPK010000866.1:0-1638 GCA_039932735.1 Nitrospirota bacterium | reverse complement strand
CTTTTCCAGGAACGAGGCGGCCCTCCAGCGATTCCAACAACGCGGTTTCTTCGCCACAGAAGGACGAGCCGACGCCGACCACCACATCAAGATCAAATAGATAGTCGTCAGATTCCAACAGGTCCGCCTTGCGGGTCTTCTGAATGGCGAAATTCATGGCCCGCGCTGCCGCTGGATATTCGTACCGGCAATAGAGATACTCGCGCGTCGCCCTGATCGCTTTGGCACAGATCATCATGCCTTCAATCAATCTGAAGGGATCGCCCTCCATGATCATCCGATCGCAATAGGTGCCGACGCCCCCTCGTCGGCATTCGCCACCACATATTTCTGCTCCGACGAGGCCTGCTGCGCAACCTGCCACTTTTCCCAGACAGGAAATGCCGCGCCTCCGCAACCTCGCAAGCGTGAGACGCGCAACCGTTCGACAATCGCCTCCGGCGGCAAACCCTGTGCCGCTTCCAATCCCTTGAGCCCGCCACGCATTTGGTATTCATCGGGCGCAAGCGGCTCGGTGATGCCGAAATTCGCAAAGGTGAAGCGGGTCTGTTGTTGCAGAAACGGTATATCGGCAACCGGCGTTCCTCCCACGCCGCCCACAATGCGCGGAAAATCATGTGGCGACACGTCGAACCAGGCCTCACGTCCGTTGGGCGTATCTCATTCCACCATCGGTTCCAGAAAGAAGGCTCCGCACGAGGACGTGCGAATCAGTTGAATCTCAGGGCGCTCGCTCCAGGCATCGGCAAGTCGTTCTGCGCCGGCAGCATGGGAGGAGGTGTCTTTGGCCAGATAGCAGCGTATCGTATTCATCGATTATGTAAGGACTCCAGAAACGATGGAATGGGGATGGCGTCACTCGCCCACAGAGATCCTCATCGATCATCACGGTCGGCGACACAGCGCAGTTTCCCGCACAAGACATCTGTTCCACCGTGAAACGCTCTGCCTGCGTGCCGTCTCCAACAGTCATGCGCACGAGATCTTGGATCGCACGAAGGACGCGCCGGCCGTGGTTGGCCATGCAGGATTCGCCCATGCAGACTCGAATGAGGTGACGGCCTGTCGGCTGAGTTCGGAGATCGGAAAAATTGGACAAGGCCCGGCAACCTGGGCCTCCGGCACGTCCAACACCTGCGCAATCTAAGGGATGGCATTTGTCGACACATAGCCTCGGGCAAACTGGACAACCAGGAGTTCCTTGAGAATATTCGGTGTGTTCAGCGACGTAGGGCGGCAGGTTTCGAGCGCCTCGGCCAGCCTGGGATTGGGCCGAGTCTTCATCGAGCGACCTCGTCCAATCCCACATGGGCTCTCAGTTTGTTGTAATCGAATGATACCAGGCCCAGGCGCCTGACACCGGGGTCGTAGCGCTCCATGTCGGCAATCAAGGCGGCAACCTGCTCACGGCCGATTGCTGACGTGGCGACGTGACGCGGCATCTGATTCCCCAGCGACGGGCAGGCCCGTTCCGCCCAGTCTAAGTACAGGGTCTCTAAGAACCCGCCCAAGAGTGCCAGATCTTCCTTTGCCGAAATGGTCAAGGTCAGAGGCCCATCGACGGCCAACTCAGATTCCTTGAGCTGTCGGGGCGGTGGCGTACAGGTCTCGCCGCGGAAATGAAGAGAGAATCCGAAC
>JBDTPK010000865.1:0-1641 GCA_039932735.1 Nitrospirota bacterium | reverse complement strand
GCCGCCTGCAGCTGGGGTCCTACCTACCCCGTATTGCATGATCGTTCGATGCGGCCTTTTCAGCACCCTGCGCTGAGTTCTTCTAGCCGATTGAAGCTTGCAGAGAACCGGGTATAATGGGCGCCCAACGCTGTGCGATTATGAGGCCAACATGTCGGAACGGTTTCATACACTCGTCGATTTGATGGCCGTGTTGCGTGCGCCAGGTGGATGCCCCTGGGATCGCAAGCAAACGCACGAGTCGTTGAAGCCCTATCTGCTCGAAGAAACCTACGAAGTGTTAGAAATTCTCGACCGACAGGATCGGACCAAACTGCCGGAGGAGCTGGGCGATGTGCTGCTGCAAGTGCTGTTTCATAGTCAGATCGCGTCAGAGGCGGGCCGCTTCACGATTGAGGATGTGCTGGAGCGACTGGCCGACAAATTAATTCGACGACACCCCCACGTATTCGGAAATGGGACTGCAGTGCCGACCCCGGCGAATGCCGACCAAGTGGTTGCGCAATGGGACGAAATCAAACGGACGGAACGTCAGGCTTCGGGCCGGCCTGATTCGGCACTCGACGGTGTGCCGCCAACCTTGCCGGCTCTCCTGAGAGCCTACCAACTGCAAGTCCGCGCTTCACGCGTCGGCTTCGATTGGACCCATGATGCGAAAGGTTTTGATCAGGTCCTCGGCAAGATTGAGGAAGAAATCCAGGAGCTTCGTGCGGCAATTCGCATTCCTGCGTCAAACCAGACAGAGCCCGACGCCAGTGCCGCAACAGCTCGACAAGCAGGGATTGTCGCGGAGTTCGGCGACGTGATGTTTTCACTCGTCAATCTCGCCCGCTTCATCAAGGTGAATCCGGAAGACGCCCTGCGCCAATCCGCTAACCGATTCGTCGAACGATTTCAATTCATCGAAGCCCAGGCAGCCGCGTCGGGCCGTACGGTTGGAGAGCTTTCATTGACAGAGCTGGATCGACTGTGGGATGAAGCCAAGAAGCAGAACCCTACCACCGTTACCGAGGAACGCTGTCATGAGTGATGAGCCCAATCCCTACCAAGAAGGCAAGCGTGCTGGAATTCATCCCTTAATCATCATTGCAAGCATTCTGTTCGGGCTCTGGTTGTTTGTGTTTCTCATCGTGCCCAGTTCGAAGAACAAGCAAGCCGCCGGAACGGAAGGGCCGACCGGACCGATCATTGAAGATCCTGAAGCCGCGCCGGTCCTCTTCAAAGTCCAGGCCGTCGTGTCAGACATGAATGCCATCAGCCTCTCGGTTCCTCCGGAAGCGACCGACAGCCAAGTCGTTGGACTCCTGAAGCAGTTTAAAAGCGATCGGCTTGCCGGGACCTTGACCGATCTCTTGCCCCCGACAACCCCTGGCCACAAACTGGGAGACCATGCCGTCGCCAACATCTACGTCGTGTCCGATGCCCAATACGCACAGGCTGAGGTGATTCGTACCCTGACCCGCGGCGCACATGCACCAGGCAACCTCTATCCCCAGGCTGTTCCCTTCGAAGTGGCGATGGAACATATCCGTGGGCACTATCGCATCGACCTCAACGACACCGGTAATCCCGATAGCGCGTCCCTCGGTTTTTCCGACGAGTCGGGAATACATTCGAAGCAGTATCGAAAAATCTTCTAGC
>JBDTPK010000864.1:0-1642 GCA_039932735.1 Nitrospirota bacterium | reverse complement strand
TCGATCCTCAACTGCGCGCATCGAACGAGCACAGTTTCACCGTGCGCGTTCTGCGAGCAAGAGGACGATCAGGCTGCCCTCACTTCTTATTGACGAACGCCTCGTCTCTTTCCGCCCCCGCCCGAGGCTTCCAGTCGAGGCTGTAATATTCTCCGCGATCCCGCGCCCAGGGATCGAACACATTCACCACCCCCTGAAGCTCGCCTGTCAGCTCGGGCATCGTCCGCAACAGAACGCGTTTCATGGGAGAGACCGGCTGCTGATGGCCGTTGGGCATTCCCTCTTCCATCATCTCCGGACCTGGTCCGTTGTTCGTGGCCCACTCGACGCCGAGGGTAGTATAGAACTCCGGGCGGAAACTGGAGGTGAAGAACCGGTCGCTGAAGAGGCGGCGCGAGGCATTGAGAATAAACACCACGAACTGAGTTTCGGAAATGGCGAAGCCATGCGGCCGTCTGACTTCCGCCAGCCAGCCAACCATGGTATCGACGTCTTCGATGTTGTCGATCAGGCTCCCGTTCGGATGACCCAGACAATCGTCGATCGGCGATCGGTCGTCGTTCAGCTGCGCATTGGTAATCTTCTTGGACACATCGCACCGATGTTGGCCATACACTTCACGCAGCGTCTTCACGAGTTGCTCTTGCTCACGTCGAGCCGATGAGAAGATGAAGAGGCGCGTATCGACGAAGTCATCGAAACTGGTCAGTTGCTTCAACCCATACTGCCGGCGGAACTCGTTATAGCGTGGCACCCCCCGCTCCCGATCCCTGATGAGGTCGAGCGCGGCGACATCGATCTGTTGCGTGGAAGACTGTAAGCGGTTCATCTTGAGATTTTGCAAAAATTGCGGATGGTTCTGGAGGGTCAGTGCACCCAACCGCTGGCGGCCCATACTGAGCGCCCAATTGGACAAGCCTTTCTGCCGCATCACTTCGGTCGCCTTGCCACGGAAAGTCTCGATCACCGGCACCGTCTGCCGGATGACGTTCGGGTCGGCGTCCCACTCACGATATTCAATCAGATCCGGCAACAATGGGTGCAGCCGGTACACCGAGATGAACTCCTCGGGGAAATTGAAGGGGGAGCCGAAGTGGTTCACGCCCCCGTTGATATGATCGTCGTTTCTCAGATCCCAGCGGTCCTCTTTGTCGGGATCGAGCAGACCGACGAGCGGCACCCCGTCATAGACCCGGTTGCCCAATCCAAAAATGCCGGGTCCACCGGCAAACGCGGCATAGAGGCTGTTCGCTTTCTTGGCATCGTTCGAATCGCCGAGCCGGCGCACAACCTCCCTCAACGCCTCCGCCACCGTCTCATCCTTCGCAAACACTCCACTCCAATTGGCGTTCATCCCCCGGTTCAACGGTTCGTTGTAGAGCAGTTGTGTGGTCCATTCGATGGTGTGGATCTTGGCAATCTCGGCCGCGACGACCAGTCTGGCGACTTCGAACAATTCGTCCGGCGTGACGTCTCTGTAGCGAATGACGCGATCGGGATTGGCGGGATGTCGTAAGCCGCTGTCGACATCGGGCGTGAGCGCGGCCTGTATTCTGAATGCATCCACAAAAGCGTTGTGCTCTCGCGCAAAGACGTTGTGGTAGAAACTCATCCCGATGCTCCAGTTGTCGGGAAAGGCCGT
>JBDTPK010000863.1:0-1645 GCA_039932735.1 Nitrospirota bacterium | reverse complement strand
ATGCTGCTAGTCGGCATGAGGGATTCTCTTTCGCCCAGTCCCTCCTAGCTTTCGGTCTTCGTAGGCAAGGCCGAAGTCGGCGGAGCCGGCTGGTAGGGGGATGAGGGCAAGGAAAACCTTCCGCAGCCTTGGCGAAGAGCGAGGGGGCCTCGTATTGTTAGGGAATGTCCAATTGAACATTCAACATTGCACATTGAGCATGACGGTCGCTGCCGTTTCTTGACAGTACGCAGAGGCCAGAGTAGGGTGAACTGTTTACTCGTCACCTGATGGACCGGTCCACGTGATGTTGCCAATCGACTACCCACAAACGCGCCGCTATCTTACTTCGTTTCTATCCTGTCTGCTGGTAGCTATATTCTGTCCACTGTCGGTGTCTGCTCAATTAGGAAAGCCGGAAGGGCTCTACTACAAGTCATGGGCCGTAATCATCGGGGTGGAGAACTATCTCCTGGCTCCGAAAATTCCCGGCGCGATTGAGGATGCCAAACTCGTGGCCCAGGCGTTTCGCCAACTGGGCTTCGACGAAGTCGTTGAACTCTACGACAAAGATGCGACTGCTCGCCGTTTGCAACAGACGCTTTCTGATTTCTTGCCTCGAAAGGTTGGTCGACATGATCGGCTTGTACTTTATTTCGCCGGACATGCGGGCGTCACGCAGGATCTGGACGGCATGGAACTTGGGTATCTCCTGCCTTGGGATGCGCAAGTGGGGAATGTGTCCAAATCGGTGACGTTTGAACAGTTGAGAGAGTTCAGTCGGCGCAGCGCATCCAAACACACCTTGTTCTTCTTGAATGCCGCGGTTCGCGGGTGGGAGGTCAGCACGACTCACCCACTGTCCCTCGAAGGGCGATTGTCTCCGGAAGACGAGACGGAACGGCGAGCGGTGCAAGTGTTGACGGCGGGTGATAAAGGTGAGTCGTTGAGTCAGGAGAATGGGAGAAGCCTGTTCGTGCAAGCGCTGTTGAATGGGCTGAGCGGTATGGCGGATCGCAATAAAAACGGATGGCTGATGGCCTCGGAAGTCGGAGACTATGTCATAGCTCAAGTTGTGGAACGGTCGAAAGGAGTTCAGCATCCCTTCTTTGTGCAGCTTGAGGGAGAAGGGGATACGGTGCTGATGGAAGGCCGCAAGGCCGCCTTTATCATGGGGGCAGAGCCTCAGTCTCCAGCCCAACGACGACAGGCTGCGAAGATGCAATATGAGCAGGCCTTCGCGTTGCTCCAAACCGGGAAATCGTCGGAGGAGGCTTTGGAGCGGCTGAACAAAGCGCTGGAATACGACACCACCTTCGGCGACGCCTACGTGCTCAAGAGTTATGTGCGGTTAGAAGTCCTGCCGAACCTTGACGACGCATTGTCTGCGGCGAAGCTGGCAGTGCAGTATGCCCCGAAGAACCCGGATGCTCAGTATACGCTCGGGTTGATTCACGAAAAGCGCGGGCAGTTCGCCGAAGCGGAACGTGCCATGCGAGAGGCTCTTGTGGTCAATCCTAACTATGCGGACGTCTATTTCTCGCTGGGGATTCTTTACGCAGACGAGATGGAGGATCAGGCGAAATCGGTTGAAGCCTTTACTCGCTACCTAGAACTGGGAGGGAATCATGCCCGCGCCAAGGCTGCTGTGGCCCAGTCAGCACAC
>JBDTPK010000862.1:0-1651 GCA_039932735.1 Nitrospirota bacterium | reverse complement strand
CCACCTGGCAGACCTGGCTCTCCCAGAACGTGGCGCTTCAGGGGACCTCCCTTGGCGGCGTCGGTTATGGCGCAGCCGGCAGCGTCCAACGGGCGGATGAGCGGGATTATCATTATGGCGCCACTCCACAAGCCCTGCTCTCGTTCCGTCTCATTCTTGGTGATAGAGCCATGCTCGATGTGACGGGACGCGAGTATTATGTCACGGGGCTACTCTCAGCTGACCCGCAAGGCAGGGAAAATATCCTGCGAGGTGAGGGATCCTTCACCGTCCGCATCTTCGACCGTCATGGTCTCGCGATCCAGTATGCCGTGTCCCATCGCGATGCGGATTATCCGCAAGTGGCCTTTAGGGATCAGACGGTCAGCAGCGTGAGCCTCATGTACGTCTTGCTAGGAAATAGTGGATTCGGCGCCGTGGATTGGCGCTAGTGAATCGGAGGTGTGAAACTCAACAATGGTTCAGGACTAGACCGTCCATTCGTGTGATATGCAGTTAGCCGAAGTTTCGTCCATACGGGCTTGACGGTTTGGGGCGCTCCCGTTCCAGCCGACTCTTTCCCATTTCTTTTAGTTCGTCAAGGGTCGGCTCGCACCCCGGTCTCTTGACGTGCTTATTGATTCGTGCCTCCCGA
Source organism: Nitrospirota bacterium (assembly GCA_039932735.1). Classification (GTDB taxonomy): domain Bacteria; phylum Nitrospirota; class Nitrospiria; order Nitrospirales; family Nitrospiraceae; genus Palsa-1315. Next base: position 1,017 of record JBDTPK010000862.1, on the reverse strand, counting down.
TAGAATAGGGCCACTAGGAAGGTTCCTAGGTGTACAACCGCTTTCAGAAGCATACGCTTGAGATGTCGAAGACATGTTTCTTTACCTCTATCTAAGGGAGATTGCCATGCTCACTATTTCAAAAATCGTTGGTGTCACATTTTGGAGCGTCTTGCTGTGCGTGGGTCTATCCAATGCCGCGCAGGCAGGGAAGTCGGGTTCGACTGAGGACGAACTGAAAGCTGAGCAGTCAGATCGTAGGCAGGGTGGTCAAGAGGCTGGTGAAAAACAAATCACCGATACAATGAAAACCGACGGTTCACACGGCAGCAAGACGATCGAGGGCAAGGTGATTCGCATTGATGGTGATACATACATCATCAAGGGGCAGGACGAGAAGGAAGTAAATTTGCAGATCGACCACACCACACAGATGAGCGAAAGAACCCTTAACCAGGGTGATCTTGTTGAGGCAAGGTTAGACAATCAGAATCGCGTGTTGTCGATAAGATCTGTTGATCGGCGAAATGATCATGTGCTCGAATCAGATCAGGAAGGTGCCCACTCGAACATGGAGAAGTGATTGCATACGACCTCGCGAGCCTTTGAATCGTCATGAACAGAGCCCTATGGTACGCCCACAAAGGTATTATCCACGAGGCGAATGGAAGACGACGGATGAGATTGAGTTGAAGCGGAACGCGCCACACCGGTAGAGGTTCGGCCATGAACCTGGGGAGGTAATTTATATGGGAGATAGTCGCATGAACGACCACTCAGGACGAAGCATTTCAGTCTGGATGGATACCGCCAAGTTACCCCGCTTTTCCAAGCTCCTCATGAATGAACAGGCGCAGGTCTGTATTGTAGGAGCAGGTATCGCGGGGCTAACCACTGCGTATTTGTTGGGACGGGCCGGGAAATCTGTCATTGTGTTGGACGATGGACCAATTGTGTCCGGTGAAACCGAACGCACAACGGCCCACCTCGTCACGGCGTTAGATGACCACTATGCGGATCTGGAACGGTTGCATGGAG
>JBDTPK010000861.1:0-1652 GCA_039932735.1 Nitrospirota bacterium | reverse complement strand
ACCAGATCTTCGTGCATCAAGACGAGAATTCGGAGACGTTTCATACCGCCACCTTGTGCCGCCCGCTGCGCAAGTAGTTCATCGTATAAACGGTCAGCAAAATGGTGAAATCCAATTTCGTCTGCTCTTCCGCGATCGGCAGTCGCAGGTGGAGCTGTCGGCAGCGCTGAACCATCATCTCCAGGACCTGATCGATCGTATATTGATATTCGCCGGTCCAGGCAGCGACTTTGCGACGGACCTCTTTTCGAAAGCGGTTCAGGAAAGTCGCGGCGCGCATGTTGATGTTCCGGTGAGGGTGACTCTGAGTTGTCTCATGGGAAGGGTCAGGAGCTTCTCATTGGACCACGAGGCCCATTCCGGCTCGTGAGCCTGGCAGTCAGACACTGTCACGCCCTGTATCCGCGATTGTTGCATCAATGCCATATTCCACCCAGCCAACTTGCAAGAGGTGCTGTGTGAAATATAGCACGTGCCTCAACATTGCCCTGATTTTGAAGGCTGTTCCGTTGACTGTCGCGCCTAAGGGGAGAAAAATGTCCGATCGAGTCCAGGAATGAACCGACACAGGCCATAGATGGCGTAAAACCTGTCTAACGGAGGCGAGAAAGAATGGCTGGGGCTGTGGCCCAGATGATATCGATCACCGCCCACACGTAGGCGCGAGCCCGCTCGGGGTCTGTCTCCCAATCCGGCATCACTTCATGCAGGTCAAGAATCGGCGTGTCGTGGCCAAGGCAGATCTGATGAAACAGGAGAACGTCACGTCCAAATTGTTCCCGGACAAAGACTTGATGGTCTCGCCCCATCGCAACGACAAGGTCGGCAGCCTCGACCAGATCCTTAGTGAGTTGTCGTTGAACATGTCTCGTTAGATCTGCTCCCTTTTCGCGCAATCGAGTCTGGACCCAGTCATGGATCGGCTGAGGCTTGGCATCAATCCCAGCTGAGCTGACGACACAGAGTCTGCCAGCGCCGAGCCTGGCCTTGAGCGCATACTCAGCCGTCACGCTACGAAAAATGTTTCCTGTACAGACAAATAGAACTGACTGAAATGTGCCGCCGAAGCGGTTTTCACCATTCCCCATGATGCCTCCGACTGAGATCGACAGCCACGGACTGACCGCATAGAATGCCACCGATGTCACATTCGGCAAGCCCCTCACGTCCCTACCTGAAACTCGATGAAGTCACGGAGCGTATGCAAACGAGGCTGCTTCTCCTCGTTGGGGAAACCAATGGCGAGTATGGTCTTGTCACGATGGCGACAAAATCATGGTCTGCCTATCAGAGGGAAAAGAGAGTTACGCCCTGTTGGACTTGTTACTGGTCTTGCAACGACGTGCACCGATTCAGATCAAAAGCAGCCGAGGTTTCCCGCCCATGTACTTCCCGACTATCTCACACAGATCGGGGTGCCGTTTCATATCGAGAAACGAGCCACCTACTCCATCGTCAAGCCACTCATCCCCGAAGGGCAGACTACCTGTTCACTCTGCTCTCGACTCCGTCGAGGCATCCTCTATCGCGTCGCCACGGAGCTGGCCGCAACCAAGATCGCATTGGGTCACCATTGCGATGACATTATTGAAACGCTGTTTCTGATTCTGTTCTATACCGGCAAGCTCAAGACCATGCCGTCTAAATGACGT
>JBDTPK010000860.1:0-1664 GCA_039932735.1 Nitrospirota bacterium | reverse complement strand
TGCGGGCGATGATGCCCTGGCTGAAGAAGGACCAACTGGTCGATAAGAACAAAAACTGAGGAGTGAGGACTCTGTGGCGGATCGTGCCGTCGGCATCCCGTTTGCCAAAGAAGGGGTGCCCTTCATCGGGGCTGCTGTCTGCGTTACACTGATAGCAGGATGGTTGGGTTGGATCATTGTGGCTGTCGGGGCGGCAATCCTGACGCTCTTTGTCTTCTGGTTTTTTCGCAATCCATCCCGGGTGATCCCTCAGGGGCCTCGTCTTGTCGTGGCACCAGGCGATGGGAAGGTTCTTGCCATAGAGAAAGAGTTCGAGCCGCGATTCATCAAGGATTCTAGTATCAGGATCAGCATCTTCTTGAATGTATTCGATGTGCACATTAACCGGGTGCCCTGTGAAGGGGTCGTTGAGGATGTGCAGTACCAACCAGGTTTGTTTCTGGTTGCCAGCAAGCCGGATGCGACGTTAAGGAACGAGCAAAATGCCCTGATGATTCGGACCGTGCAGGGGACGAAGGTGCTCTGTGTGCAGGTGGCCGGGTTGATTGCCCGGCGGATTGTCTGTTGGATCTCGCCGGGAGATCAGGCTTTTTGCGGTGAACGATTCGGCTTGATTCGATTTGGGTCACGGATGGATACATTTCTTCCTGTCGGGACGGTTGTCAAAGTTGCCGTCGGCGATCGAGTCATCGGTGGGGAGACCATCCTGGGGGAACTACCATGAAGACCATTGGACTTCGCCAATCATTCGGAAGGGATGGGAAGCGGCGCAAGGCCGCCATGCACTTGATTCCCAATCTTTTTACGACAGGGAATCTCTTGTGTGGCGTGTTTTCGATGCTGTCTGTGTTCAATGCGGATTATATGGTTGCAGCGGTCGCCATCCTGGTGGCGATGATCTTCGATGTGCTTGATGGAAAGTCCGCACGGCTGACGAATAGCACCAGCCATTTCGGCCTCGAATACGACTCGTTGTCCGACGTGGTGTCGTTCGGGGTTGCTCCCGGCCTCTTGATTTATTCCTGGGCGCTGAGCGGACAGGGTATGTTTGGTATGGCGGTGATGTTCGCCTACGTGGCGATGGGTGCGGTTCGGTTGGCCCGGTTTAATTCGACTGCGGCCGTGCCGGACGGCAAGTACTTTACCGGGTTGGCTATTCCTGCAGCGGCAGGGGTCGTGGCGTCGCTCGTGATTTTCGACCACTATAGCGTCAGGATTGGAACGGAAGTAAAGCCCCTCCTCGTCCTGATTATTACGCTGACCCTTTCGTTCTTGATGGTGAGCACCATCAAGTATCGGAGCTTTAAAGACATGAAGTTCCGCGGCGGTCGGCACATTACCTATCTTGTGTGGGGAATTTTGGCGCTCATGCTCATAGCCGCCTGGCCCCAAGTGATGCTGTTCGTCGTCTTTGCCGGATATGCCTTGATGGGTCCTGCCGAACGGCTCATCGGACTTGTGTCGAAGATGGCCGGGAAGCGCCCGTCGCCCAAGGCCGAGCAGTCGGTGACGGAGTCGAAGTTCTAACATGCTGCGGAAAAGCTATTGTGGTACGCTAGCATTTCGATGGTTCCACTGTGTGACACAACAGAAGAATGTTCACGCAGGAGCTCAAAAAGGCTGTCCAGCAAGGCCGCAGCGAGTGAAGGACCGAGGCGTACCCT
>JBDTPK010000859.1:0-1667 GCA_039932735.1 Nitrospirota bacterium | reverse complement strand
GCCTTCAGTTGGTCCGGCAAGAGAATCAGTTTGGAATTGGGGCTGTCATATAATTTGTACCGAAGATAGGCTGGTGTGAGTGTATGTGAGATCGTCTCCTGCGCCTTGGCTTGTCCGAGGGCTCGGATCCGGTTCCCTTCTGCCTCACCTTCGGCCCGAATCCGAATCGAATCGCCCTCGCCTTTCGCCCGTGTACGGGCGATATCGGCATCCTTGGTCGCGATGATCAGTTCGAATTCTTTTTGTTCTTTCTCCTGTTCCTTCGCCTGTTTCTGCTCAATCGCGCGCAAGACAATTGGCGGAAAATCAACATCGGCCAACGCAATGTTATGGATCTCCAAGTGACGGCCCTTTAAATTTTCTACCACCACCGCCTGGACTTTGCTCGAAATCTCAGCGCTCTTTTCCGGCACCGTCACCATGTTATAGCCGGAAACGACACTACGCACCGCCGCCATAAATTGGGGTTTGACAAGCCGCGGGTAGAAATCCGGGCCCACTTCTTGGGCTAGAAAATATAGCTCCTCCGAAATGGGCCGGAGAATGATGGCTGCCTTAATGAGCACCTGCAGATCATCCGCGCTCAAGGCATCAATGTCTTCGGTAAAGCTCTGCCACCGAATATCATAGTGGTAGATGTTATTCCAAGGTGCTTGCCAGTAAAACCCATCCTTCAGTGTTTCGGGGGAAAGCCCTTGGGTGAGCGGGTGCCAAGACAGGCCCCGTTGGCCTGGCTGGATGGTGGTTCCGCAGGCCGTTGTCAGCAGCAATCCGACGAGCACAAGACTCATCATGATTCGGCGTGTCATGGATTCCTCCCTGTACGGCCACGCCGAGCGTGGCTGGTTAGTGACCTCGTGATGGTATTGTTATCGACAATGATCGCACATTGGCAGACTGGGAGTCTGGGCATCACCCAGCAAATTCAAATGACGTCTGGCAAGCTCCTCCTCTTGGCGTGCCGCCTCTTCATAATATTGCGCTAGCAGCCGTGTGCCCGAAACCCATTCCGACTCTCGTCCGAATAGCCGTTCATAGACCACCGCGCGATGAATCAATTCCTCAGCCTGTTGGCGCGATACCACCGCCTGTTGGTGGTAGTAGGCTGCAATCTTTTTGTGATCGTGACCTGAGTCAACTGCGGTCATGTCCAGAGGAGCCGTGGGATTCCCATTACAACCAGGCTGGAGGAAGATGGCGAGGAGAAGGACGAGGATAACTGCATGCATCGTGAAATCTCCTCCATCGTCCCGAAGAGACAGTCACTGGGCGAGAGGCACACACGATTGAAGGAACTCGACCATCGTGCAACGTTGTGCGAACACCTTGTTATTATCGCACCTGCATCCGCCTCATCGCAATATTACGTTGTAGCCTCAGTGGGGGGCTTCAATAGTACGATTAAGCGGATAGTTGGTTATGTCCGGCAAGCAACGGGCGATAGAAAGCGGTGCGCGGAATATGAATAGCGGCCGGATAATGGTACCAGCATGATTTCGGCCAGATCGGTTGGGACGTGGGTGGGTGCTGGTTCACGAGCAAGCAACAGGCTCGGTTGTTCTGCGGATGGTCTCAGGGGTGCGCTCTAACTGGCTGCGGAAAAACTCAGTTTACGCTCAAATCCCGTTGTGTTCTTACGCGTAGCGTTGACACATGAACAACTCACA
>JBDTPK010000858.1:0-1670 GCA_039932735.1 Nitrospirota bacterium | reverse complement strand
GTCAGTTGGGAGAAGGGCAAGATTTCTGAAGTCTCTCCGGAAGGCGTGGTGACGGAACTCTTCTCAAACGGATTCTTTTCCAACCGCTTTCAGAATCTCCGTGGAGTGGACTTCGACCGTTGGGGCAACATGTATGTATCCGACTTCACAACCGGAAAAGTCTGGCGCATGAGCTGGGACAAGAAGTTTCAAGTCATCGCTGAATTCTTGCCCTCGCCGGGAGATCTCAGTATCGACCGTGCGAACAACCTCATCCTGGTGCCCTATGAATTGGCGCATGCGGCAGAAATGAACGGGCTCGAAACCCCCAGCAGTGCGAAGTCGAAACAAGTAAAACGGACGTTGGCGGACTATGGCTTCATCCCGCCTCCGCCGAAGCCGGCACTGGAGGGGCTCGACAAGAAATGAGCCACTGCGCCTATTGCACGCAACGAAAAGGCAAACGGCCTTGCCCCGCCTTGGCAGGACTGATCTGCAGCCAATGCTGCGGCGAACACCGAATCGTGCGGGTCTCATGCCCGGCTGACTGCGTCTACCTTGAATCCGGAAGCGATTATCAGCAGAAGCGACTGGCGGTGCAATTCATGCCGGTGCGCCAGGATTTCTATCGTGAACTGGCCGAAATCGGCGACAAGAAAGCTGTGACGCTCTTCAATCTCGTTGAGGTCGTCATCTTTGGATACTTCCAGAGCCGCCTCGATGGACAAGATGCAGAGATAGTGGCGGCGCTGCAGGCCTTGCGGCGCACACTCAGCCCTCTTCATGTGCCTGCTGGCCCGGTGCCGGTCTTCGCAGAACATTTGAAGAAAGAGTATGACACATACAAGAAACAGCATCCTCAGGACATCGCCGACATGTCATCCGCACCAGAGATCCTGGACCGTGCCATCGCCTTCGTCTCACGTTTTTCCGGTACGAACTTTCAATCGCAACGGTTCCTCGGTGGGCTCATCGGCTATGTGCGGTCCTACCATCCTGAGATTGCAGAACGCCTGACCAAGCAACGTGAGTCGGGGCACATCATCTTGCCAGGACAACAGTTCATGCCGCCCCCGGCGCCTGAGCCTCATACCCATGGACCAAGCTGTCAGCATCACTGACAGGGGCCATCCCCGAGGACGATAGACCAGATACCATGAGCGCAGAGAAAGAACGACAGATTAGAAAAGCACGCCGGGTACAGTTACGCTGCATCGTGAGATTTTCTTCCGGCGAGATCGAAGGCGAGGGTACGATCACCAACATCTCGACATCGGGCTGTCGAGCCGAGTCCGACATTAATATGGCGGAAGGACTCGATGTTCAGATCATTATTTTTCTTTCCGATCAATCGCCACCGATGAACGTCGAACGCGCTTCTGTACGTTGGGTCTCAGGCGATGCCTTTGGCTTGAGTTTTATTCTGTTCTTTCCGTCCGAGCGAGCCCGCCTCCACACATTCCTCGAAAAAATTCCATAGTGCTCTCCCTTCGCACGCCTAGCAGGCTGTGGGAAAACTCGGTTAATGCCGACGCGGATTCAAGTAGCCAGTGCATAAGTTCACCGACGGCGTGATGGAGTAACCTCTTGGCACACCAAGGGGTTACGAATGAGAACATATCGTCGGATCACCTACGAAGATCGCTGTCAGCTATACGCCTTGCGAAAGGCGGGCAACTCTGAGCGACGTG
>JBDTPK010000857.1:0-1671 GCA_039932735.1 Nitrospirota bacterium | reverse complement strand
CTCTAGTCAGTTCCCGCCGATGATTGGCCCGCCTTGCGGCATGCTCACTCGTGTACCGATCCATCAGTTCCGTCAAGGTCCGATGTTGCGCTTCCGGTTTCTCGAAGAATCGCCCTTCAATGATCTGGACCCGCACCTGGCCTAAGATCGCCTCAGCCAGCCGTTTATCAGTCGTCCCCGTCGAGCGTCTGACTTGCTGGCCTTGATACATAAACGACATCCACCACGTATTGCATCTCTTCACAAGTCCCATCCTTCACTCCTTTCCAGTGGGACTCGGTGTTATGGTTTCCCCGTGACCGGGAGTATAGACCTCACGTTTCGCTGCTTCAATAAGTTGATCTAGGTCGAGATGCGGGTGTTTGCCCAATAGTCGGATCGCTGGTGCCGGGCTTGGCTCAAATGAGCGGAGCCACGCAGTAATGGCGTCTGGATCGAACCGGATCAATCCATGGATCTTTTGACAGGGGATCTTACCCTGAGCAGCCCAGAGATAGAGCGTGGACGGCTTGATATTGAGCCTAACCGAGAGGTCCTTGATCGTGAAGAGCATGAGGTTCAGCAGGGGGAGTCTGACGACACCCCCTCCCCCCCCTTGAACGGTGCGCCCGCGGGTCCGCCGGCGTCTTGACGAATACTCAACGGCTCTTCTTGGTTCGCCAGCTTCCGATGTGGAGCTTTCCAGCGTTTCTTGCCCGCGATGATTTGTTTCTCCAACCAGGCGGTCCCACCGGGATCAGCGGCACAGATGACAGCTAACATGGGTGCGACCGACTGACTCACCCAGCGTTTCACCTTCGGTAATGTCTGGACCTCCTTCTCCACGACAAGACGGCCCTTCTTGAATCCGTCGGTGAGTAGCATCCACCAGTCGAGGAGTGGTGCCCGATACCGAAACTCGTCCTCCTCGTCTCTGGTTGTGTCTCGGAAATCGACATAGCCCCGCAATACCCCGACTATGAATTCGAGCCAGTCGGTTTCCTCCAGGTAGGACAGGACCTGTCCAGAGACCTGGGCGCGGTCCTTCTTCAACTCCAACTCCCACCGGATGCCGTAGTCCTGCCAATCCTCTCGCTCTTTCGCCTGACTCTCCAGGCGCTTGTCATAGATTCGCAGCAAGGTTTGACTCTGTGGACTACCGAGATAGAGGGTCTCTCCGCTGGTGGTGTCTGTATGGATGGACCTGGACGAAATGCGCTGCATACGATCAGCCCGCGTCACACATTGACCTGTCTCAATGGCCTGTTGGACCGTCGAGAGCGGAACGCAGCTCTTTCGATCGTCTAACGCACAATCGAGGCGCGTCAGGTGGCCCTCTTGCTTCACGATCCATTGAAGGACCGTGCGGACCTTCCCTGAGGGCCACGGTGCAACAATCCCAGCGGAGAGATCGACATGGACTTCGAGGGGAGCACGGGGAGCGCGAGTCCCCAGCTTGCCAACCCCCCGGCTTGCGCTTGCGGTGATCCAGGACGCGGGATAGCCGCGAAAGCCGGTTGTGCCCTTGGTCCAGTCGCCTCCTAATATCTGCATCGTGTCCTGGACGGAGCCTGATGGCAAGGTGAAGGCGAGCCAATCAATGGTGAGGGTGAACGGTGAACTCATGGAATCCTTGGACCTCCTGTAACGATCCCTGTGGGTAGTGCCCCCGTGTTACCAGACGGGGGCTGG
>JBDTPK010000856.1:0-1674 GCA_039932735.1 Nitrospirota bacterium | reverse complement strand
GCGAGTTCGTGGTAGTGGACGATGGCGCAGCGCATGATTCTAGCAGGATGCTGAAAATGGCAGACTTCTCACCCGCCCAGCCCCGGCGCATCGAGACGCGCCGTTCCGCGAGCTTCGTTCTTGACTCGACAAAATCCTCAATGTACCCCTGATGGTACGCCTCCGGTATTTGGCTCGCCTGCGACCTTGTTGGACGACTAGTTTGAGCATCCTGGAGGCCTTCAAGAGCCGTGATCACCCGCTTCGAGGAAACGTTCAGCGTCGATGGCGGCCATGCAGCCCGAGCCGGCGGCGGTGACGGCTTGGCGATATGTTGAGTCTTGGACGTCACCGGAGGCGAAGACGCCTGATACGTTTGTCGCGGTCCCATGAGTTGTGCGGATGTACCCCTTGGCATCCATGTCTACTTGGCCGCTAAAGAGCGCGGTGTTGGGATGGTGCCCAATCGCGACAAACACACCGGCACAAGGTAGTTCTGTCGTTTTGTTTGTGACGAGGTTCTTGAGGCGCACGCCCGTGACCACATCGTTACCTAGAATATCTTCGACGACGGAGTTCCACACGAACGTAATCTTTTCGTTCTTCACTGCGCGGTCTTGCATGATTTTGGACGCCCGCAGCTTGTCGCGCCGGTGGACGATTGAAACCTTCGTCGCGAACTTGGTGAGGAAGGTCGCTTCTTCCATTGCACTGTCGCCGCCGCCGACGACGATCAGTTCCTTCCCCTTGAAGAAAAACCCATCGCAGGTTGCACAGGTTGAGACGCCGTGTCCCGTGAGACGCGCCTCATTCTTTACACCGATCTGAATGGCCGACGCGCCGGTGGCAATGATAACGGCTTTCGCGCGGATGGTTTGTTCCGTGTCAACGGTGATCGTAAACGGTCGCTGTGTAAAGTCTACGGCAGTGACGTCACCGGTCAAAAGCTCCGTACCGAACCGTTCTGCCTGCGCTCGCATTTCTTTCATCAATTCAGGACCCATGATGCCCTTGGCAAACCCGGGATAGTTCTCGACTTCCGTCGTCGTGGTCAGTTGCCCGCCGGATTGCCAGCCTTCGATAAGCAAAGGCGAGAGATTCGCTCTCGCCGCATAGACCGCGGCAGTCAGTCCAGCCGGGCCGGAGCCGATGATGACGACATTGTGCATGAGGAGGATGCTAACACAGCGGAGCAAAGAGAATGAAGCAATAGGAGGAGGGGGAGAATCAGTTGTCACCCAAGTTTTTGTGTTTCACCGTCCTCGATTTCTCAAAGGCTTTTGTCAGGGCGAGCTGTGCGTCGGAAAGCTGACAGACTTGCAGCATTCCCTCAGCTGGGGTCGCAGGGTAATCGCTGGGATCGATCTGTGCCGGAGTCACATGCCGCTTGCGGAGCCTAATGGGTGGGTCGTCTTGGTCGATTGGCAGGGGGTCATGATAGCGCAGTGAACGGGAAAAGCTTATCCGGAGGGCAAGATGAGATTGCTACTTGGTAGGCGGCGGTTCTTTGCCTTCATCGACTTCCGCCAAATAGTCCTCCATCTTGTCGAGGGCAAGGGCGCTGAGGTTGGTTCCGAAAACATTTGGCATAGTATTGTCGACTGTTCCTGTGGGGACATAGATGCTCGGATACAATATAGATTCTGTAACATATTCATGAATGGTTTTGGCTTTGCCGTGATAGTTCTTATCTTT
>JBDTPK010000855.1:0-1678 GCA_039932735.1 Nitrospirota bacterium | reverse complement strand
GATCCGGCTCAATCGATATGGCGAAGGTGCCGATACGCTGAGCCTGGTCGGTGATTTCCACCTTGTCCATGCCGATGAGCGGGCGCAGGAGCGGTAACTCTGCCGCCTCTTCAATGACCGTCAAGTTCTCCGGTGTCTGCGATGCCACTTGCCCTAAGCTATCACCCGTGACGAGTCCCCAACAGTGTTCGCCTTTGGCTAATTCCTGCGCGATGCGGATCATGACGCGCCGGTAGAGCACCACGCGAAACGGGGCCGGCGCGTTCGCCACAATATCACGTTGAATCTCCCCGAACGGGATGACGTAGAGCTTCGACGTGTATTGATGGATCGTGAGGAGCTGCACGAGTTCGCGGACCTTTTCTTCAGAGGCCCGGCTGACGAGCGGTCGGCCGGAGAAGTGGACGAATAGGGCTCGGCATCCGCGCTTCATCATGCGATAGGCTGCGACCGGTGAATCGATCCCTCCGGAGATCAGGCAGGCGACCTTTCCGCTGACGCCCACCGGCATTCCACCCGGCCCCTGAATTTTTTCGATCGCGTAGTAGACCTCTTTGGAGAGCAGTTCAAGATAGACCGTGAGATCGGGATTTTTCAGGCTGACTTTTTTACCGGTTCCTTCGCAGACGGCAGTGCCGACGTCCCGCGCGACTTCCATGGAGGTCAGAGTCAGGCGTTTGTCGGCTCGTTTCGCCGATACGCGAAAGGTGGAAAAGGATTCCGATCGGAGCGCCTCGATGACCGCCTTGCTGAGCGCTCCCAGGTCCGGACGGGCCAGATCGAGCGGCAACCCATGGGCCAGCGAAAAGTTGGCGATCCCGAAGACTCGTGTGAGCCGTTCTTTGATGGTCTGGTCCGGAACCGGGTCTGGCAGGACCACGCGAATCCGGCTGCGGAGATTCTCGACGCGTCTGACGCCGAGGTCTTTCAGTGTCCATTGGATATTGCGCACGAGCCGCTGCTCGAAATATTCCCGATTGCGGCCTTTGAGGGCAAGTTCGTGGTAGTGAACGATGGCGCATCTCATGGGATTAACGGTGAGGGGTAAGGGGGTGTCCTTTTGGGTTTGCCAGACTTCACATACTTGATAAGGCCAGAGAGGAGCTTATCGATATGATTCATTTGTTGGTCTAGCGTGTGCCATTGCCCGTCGGACAAGAACTTGAGTCTCTTGGCAATCTCGAGTTGTGTATCGAGCTCGCTGAGTGAGCCTTGGGCGATATGGAGGTAATGTGCAAATTCCTTTTTGGTTTGCCTGGCAGCTCCTTCAGCAATGTTGCTGGCGACACTAAGAGCCGCACGATGAATCTGATCGGTAAGAGCGAACCGATGCTCCTTCGGGAAGTTATCCGTAACGTGATAGATGGAAATTGTCAGCTCGACAGACTCTCTCCAGGCATCTAGTCTCTTGTGCGGTTTCTCCATTCAACAACCCCTAACTCCTCACCCCTCACCGCTCTCCAAGAAACGCTCGGCGTCGATGGCCGCCATGCAGCCGGAGCCGGCGGCGGTCACGGCTTGGCGGTATGTCGAGTCTTGGACATCGCCTGCGGCGAAGACGCCTGGCACGTTCGTGGCAGTTCCCTGTGTCGTGCGGATGTACCCCTTGGCGTCCATGTCTAATTGGCCGCTAAAGAGATTGGTGTTGGGACGGTGCCCAATCGCGACGAAGACACCT
>JBDTPK010000854.1:0-1678 GCA_039932735.1 Nitrospirota bacterium | reverse complement strand
CCCCCGCTCCTCCACTTCGGTTTCGATATCGCTTTGGAACCAGAGCAGTTCCTCTTCAGTCTGAGCAACCTGACGAAACAAGTCGCGCCGTTGGGTCAGCAGCTTCTTCAGAATATCATTAACCGATATCATGACAATAACCCTATTTGTCCATCATGTCCTTCATAGCCTCTCCCCCAGCCTTGAACGCCGCCTCGGCATCCGCCGTTTTCTCTGCGATGAAATGCTCCCCACGCTCAATGATCTGATCGAGGGCGGCTCGCGCCTCCTTGGCCTTCTCCAGTACTTCCTCCTCAGTCCTTTTCGCATAGCCTCTCATTGCTTGTCGCGTTTTCTCCCCTGACTTAGGAGCGAGAAGAAGACCCGCCACCACTCCGGCCACAGTTCCTCCTACCAATGCGAATAGAACAGCTAATGCCGAACATTGCGTCTCTCGATTGTCCATAACATTTCCTCCTTGGATTAAATAAGATACGGTCTCTCCGGTTAAAAAGCGAAGACCGTGCCAGAAAAGCAGAACCAGGGAATCACCGATTGCTCTGATATGACGAGGCCTTAAGGAAATGCATGAAGAGGGGGAGAACTGCCCTGAGGCATTCTAGGCCATAGGAGATAAGAGCGCTGTCGCAAAAGGCGACAACCCGCAGATCTCGCATTCCATCCGATGGCGCCGGCCTCCATGATGCTGGAAACTTCGTGTGAGGGATTCAACTGGGCGTTCGACGCGTTTTCACTGGCATCGAGAACCAGGGCGCTTGGTCTTTCGGTCTTGTTTTCGGATTCATACGCCCCCTCCGAACAGTTTCACACCGTTGTGAATGAACATGACGATGCCGACCCCGATGGCGACGACTGCGAAACTCTTCGTTAACGTCGTCGGCGAAACCTGTCGAACGACCCACGATCCCCCGGTCATACCCACGGCGCTTCCCAGCAGCAAGAGACCGGCGAGTGGCCAATCCATCTGTCCCGTCTGCAGATGGCCGACGAGGCCTCCGACGGCAACGAGCGCGATGATCAACAGAGAGGTACTCACGGCCATTCTCATGGGAAACCCCAGCACCAGCACGAGCGCCGGCACAATCACAAATCCACCGCCAACTCCGAAGAATCCGGTCAAAAGACCGACAGCCGCACCGATCAGCGAGACCTTGATCCAGCAGGAACGAGGGAACTGTTCGGCGCAACTTTCAGCTGAAGAATGCTCCCCCTGATGGCCGCTTTGCCGCCACATTTGCCAGGTCGCAACGATCACCAAGAGACTAAACAGCAGGAGTGCCATTTCCTCCTGCACCAACCGATGGCCAAAGGCGCCAACCCACGCGCCGACTGCCCCGGTCGCGCTGAAGATCAGCGCCGCTTTCACCTTCACCTCACCGGATGCTCTGCGTTGATACACGCCGAGCAATGCGGAGACCGCCACCACCACCAGCGAGATGGCGGCGGCGGACTGCACCTTCACTCCGAGCACATACACTAGAAGCGGGATAGCCAGGAGAGAACCACCCCCGCCGGTGGCGCCAAGCGCCAAGCCAATGAGCGCACCCGATCCGATGGCCCAAGCGGGGGAGGCATTCATTCGCCTATTCTTTCACAATTATGCCGCACGCGAAGCGGGGACCTCCCGGCGCATCTTTGGTCGGCGGGTTCTGTCGGTACGTATCCTCCGGCAACGCCC
>JBDTPK010000853.1:0-1681 GCA_039932735.1 Nitrospirota bacterium | reverse complement strand
ATTTTAGTAAATAGAACTGTGTCTCACTGTCGAGCCACTTTTACCTGTTGGAACTCTACAATTGCTTGATCGTGGGGCGGTTCCCATATACAAGGCCTTGATTCGAACCCGATGACCTTCTTTGAATGCGCAGTCCGTTCCCCTCCACCACAAATGCGAATCCTTTGAGCCACGGCATATTTTGCCTTGGAATCGGTGGCGCACACGATCTTCCCCCAACTTACTCGAGGCATGACATAGAGCCCCGATTTCCTTCAGCGTGCTGTCTCCATTGTAACTGTTAGATCATTTCTTGCTCAGATAACACCCTCTATGATAGGGGGCGGCGGAATCTCTTGGTGCTATTTTGCCCCTCTTGCCCACTCGAGAATCTTTTTCCTTGGCTGTGGGTACACAATAAAATGCCAATGGCCGAGATTGAGTAAACAAATTTCCACCTCATTTGCCACCTCCACATGGGAATTGTCTATGTACGAATTAACCGCCAAGGGCAAGTATTGGGATGACTGCTACAATTCTGAATGCCTCCTGCAGGATAGATTATCTCGCAAGACGAGGCCTCACGGAGGCTCACATGTTCGCGCGGGAGGGATTGGTCATAGGACCGGTCATTCCAGAAGCAGAAAACCGATAAGCATCAGGATGACCGGCGTCAGCAAGATGAACGCGTCTTCCACCATTAGGCGAATCGGATACCGTTGATTATCAAAAGGTCTCATGATGGAGGACCTCCATAAACATTCACGCTCACCTATATTATCCCAGAGAAAGTTTCGGTACTGGGAAATCCCCGAGTGCCATACCAGCGAGGACCAGGAGGGACCGCCCACGAAAGCGAAGGCCTCCGAGACCATTCCGCAGTTGTTCCCCAAGGTATGCCGCCAAAAGATTGAATGAGGCGAAAACCATGGGTCCCGCCTTCCGCAACAGGGGTGGTAAGGAGCGCCGCGAGCCCCATGAGGACTCCGAGGCAGAGGGGTAAGGATTGAGCAGCAGTGCCTCGCCGATGAGTCCATCCCACTAACTGCGGAATAGGCGGCCGAATCGGAGGATTGGGATAGGGGGGTGGATTTGGGATCGGTGGATCCGGCGCGGGAAGGGGATACGGATCGGGCGACAGGGGATCCGGGTTTGGTTCTGGATTGGTTTTCCATCTCATGATTACATATCCCGCTAGGTGTAGGCATAGCTTACCCCGGTGCCGTGTAAATGAAGCCTGGGGGTTACCCTTGCATACTCGGGCTCAAACGCAAGGCCTAGAGTCTCGTGCTGTACGGAGTGGCTTACCAGCGAGGCAAGGGAGCTGACCAACAGGCAACCGCTGCCGCCGCGAACATCGCCCGCATGGTTTAGGATCTCCTCTTCGTGGCAGGGACCCCTCCGTGTGGCTCTACTGCCCATACATCATGGGAGCAGGGTAAAAGTCGCGCACCAACGTCACATGCCGGACGAAGGGCGCGATATTCGTTCCAGTGGCGAAGGACTTCGTTCGATAGGACACGAAGATCGAGAGGAATGACACTCAACATGAATGGGATGACGATCGACAGAGTTCAGCGATCAAGCGTATTTGTGTCTGCATTGCGGTCAGTGATTCGTAGCAGGGCATCATACTTCGACTTGATTAAGGGCGAACAGCAGGTAGGGCTGACGAAAGAATCTATCCCGTGGGAGCCTGCCG
>JBDTPK010000852.1:0-1681 GCA_039932735.1 Nitrospirota bacterium | reverse complement strand
GTAACACCGTCTTCCTTGATCCCAGCATGAATCGGACGGCCTATCTCCAACTTCGCAACACGTCGGAGAATCAGACCATCACGCTGAGCGACCTCCAACGCAAACTCATCACGAAAGGCTACCAACTCACACACGATCCAGAACTGGCGAACTATTGGATTCAAGCTAAGGTGGTCTATTGTCACAAAGCCGCCGAAGGAGTGACACCGGAATCCGTCGCTAAGGCGAGTTTTGGCGCCGGCGTCAGCAGCGGCGGCACCCCTATGGTCTCTGCCAGTTTACTGGAAAGCGATCAGACAGGGAGAAGGATGCCGCCGGGGGGTATGCCCGGCATGGGTGCGATGCCCATGGGCAGCAGAATGCCAGACATGAACGCCTTGATGGCGCAGGCCATGGCGATGAGCGGCGGGCGAGGAGGCTTCCCCGGTATGCAGATGCAGCAGGCACCAAAGGAAGATGGCGTGACCTACCTCTGCGTGACCGACGTGCAGATTACCGATAGAAAGATGGGAAAACCGTTGGGTCAACCGACGGCGGGACAGACGACAGCGGGACCGAAAGTCCAACAGATGCGCATGGTCGGCCATGTGCGGCAAAAAGGTCTCGACATTCCAGAAGCCACGCCGATTATTCAGGAAAAAATCAGCACCGGCATCGCAGGCATGTTTTAGCTGGATCTCGGCACGAGATGCACGGCGCCGGCTTTGATCGCCGCCATCACCACTGAACCTGCTTCAAGACCAAGCTCTTCTCTTGCCCCCCTCGTAATCACTGCCCGCAGGGGAAAACCACAGTCGACCGTGACCGTCACCAATAGGCCCTGTGGGAGTATCTCGGTCACCAGGCCGAACAGGTGAGTGCGCGCACTGGTGACACCGCTCCTCGCCTCCTCAAGCAAGACATCTTCTGCACGAATACAGACATACACCGCTGAGCCACTCACGTCCGCTCCTAAGCTCTTCAGCATTTCCCCGTTGAAGTTGGATTCAAGGCTCGGAACCCTCGCGGCCACAAAAAAAGGTGGCCACGTACGTGGCCACCTTGAAGTCCCACTGCCTAGCTTATTACTTCATCAACATGACTTCGGTCGCCTTCACCACCGCTGTTACCTGGTCGCCTTGTTTCAAACCCATTTCGTCGATGGCTTCACGCGTGATTGCCGCGCCGAGTTGGAATTGCCCCATTTTGACCGTGACCAAACCCATCGCTTCGCCTTTTTGAACCGATTCGACCTGCCCCGCAAAACGGTTCCGGGCGCTAAACGTGACCTGACCTCCACCCTTCATCAACATAACCTCTGTGGATTTGATGACGGCCGTCACCTGGTCATTCTGTTTCAAGTTCTACTCTTCCACACCTTGATTGGTGACAGCCGCTACAATTTTTGTACCCTGCGCATCGAGGGTTACGAGGCACATCGCCTCACCAGCCTTGATATTGGATACCCGCCCCTGGAGCTTATTTCTCGCGCTAATAGCCATTTGTCGTCTCCTTTGTGTTTGCGCACATATACTATCAACAGCATGCAGGTTGCCGGCCGTACCTTACAATAGGAAGAACTACCCGGCTGCTCAAGACAATGAGAAACTTACGCAGGATTAATCAGTTTCATGGCGATTCCCTGACACTTCCGACCGGACGAGTCACGCCAACGTGCGCATTTCGGAAGTGAAAATATAAT
>JBDTPK010000851.1:0-1684 GCA_039932735.1 Nitrospirota bacterium | reverse complement strand
CCAGGTCAGACCCACCGATACCGATATTCACAACATTGCGGATCGGCTTGCCGGTGTAGCCTGTCCACTCTCCACTGCGCACGCGGTAGTGGGCGTCGAGGGACTTCCACGCTGCGCGTGTGGTGAGTGGTGCGAGTCCTGTCATGTTGATTCTCCTTCGGTTTGCGGTGCACTGATCCCAGCCCGGACGATGGCCAGAAACTGGTCGGCCTGCAGGCTGGCGCCGCCGATGAGGGCCCCGTCCACGCCCTGCCGGCTCAGGAGCGCGGCGGCGTTTTCTGGCTTGACGCTACCGCCGTACTGGATGACGAGCGTGTGCGCCGATGGCTCCCCGAACATCTGCCCGAAGCGGCGCCGAATGAGGGCGTGCGTCTCCTGAGCCTGCTGGGGGGTGGCGTGGTGTCCGTGACCGCCGATGGCCCAGACCGGTTCATAGGCGATACTCAAGCGGGGCACGGTCTCCGCCGACAGGCCGGCCAATCCCTGCACGAGTTGCCGCCCGAGCACCGCGTCGGTCTGGCCGGTCTCACGTTGGTCCAGCGTCTCGCCGACGCAGAAGATCACGTGGAGGCCGGCGGCCAGGGCCACCCGTACCTTCTGGTTGATGAACGCATCGGATTCACCCAGCGTGTGTCGGCGCTCACTGTGTCCGAGGATCACGTATGTGCAGCTGAGATCGAGGAGCATCCTCGGGCTCACCTCGCCGGTGAACGCGCCTTCCGTCTCGGGATAGAGGTTCTGCGCCCCGAGGGCGACGCCGCTGCCCTTGAGCATTTCCCCAACCAAGGCGAGATAGGGGAACGGCGGACAGACAGCGACGGAGGCGCGGTCCTCATTGCTCATCATGCCTATGCCCTCCACGATCGCCTTGGTCAACTGTCGGGCTTCGGCGGCGGTGGTATACATCTTCCAGTTCCCGACGACGAATTTCTTGCGCATGTCCGGTTTCCTCCCTTGGGTGCTCACGAAATCACGGATTCTTTACCTTCTTTTTCCGCGGTCTCACCAATTCGGTCGGTAGTGGCCAAGTGTGTCCTTGAGCCAGCAGCCCTTGCGTGTCCTCAGGCCCCCACGTGCCGGCGGCATAGTTAGGGAAGTCACTGGGCGGAGCCACCGCCCAGACATCGTGCACCGGCATCAACAACCGCCAGGCCGCTTCCACCTGTTCGGCACGCATGAACAGCGTGGCGTCATTCTTCATGACGTCCCAGAGTAAGGTCCCATACGCGTCAGGCGACCGGCCAACGAACGTGTCCCGGTAATTGAACTTCATCTCCATCGACCGCAGGTGCATTTTGGACCCAGGGTATTTAGCCTGAAATCGCAGCACAATACCTTCGTCCGGGTGGATGGACATCGTCGACGGGACGGTTGCCAATCGAGCGTGGCCTCGGGTGCAAACGACTGATGCGGCACGCTGCGGAATTGGATGGCAATTTCCGAGGCCCGCTGGGTGAGTCGCTTCCCGGTGCGGAGGTAGAACGACACATTCTGCCAACGCGAAACGTCGAGGAACATCCTGAGCGCGACAAACGTCTCGGTTTGGGAATCAGGCGAGACACCATCTTCTTCACAGTACCCAGGCACTTTTTTGCCGCCGACCGAACCCTGGCCGTATTGCCCGCGCACCACGCATTGATGGACCACAGCAGGGTGAATCGGACGAACGGCGTGAAGCACGTCC
>JBDTPK010000850.1:0-1686 GCA_039932735.1 Nitrospirota bacterium | reverse complement strand
GCCGGTGACCGAAGGCGCACTCTCGGCAATGTAGAGCCGCGGCGGTGCGACATTTGGATTTTCAGCGGCCGCGCGCCGTCGGGCACTGTAATCACGGGCGTAACGCAAGTTGCCCGGCACCGTCGCGGACAGAAAATCCGAGTCGAGAGAAACGATCACGTCAGCACGGTCGAAGCGGTAGATTGTGTTCAGCGGCTTGCCGAATGCGGCCATCGCTCCAGAGCGGGCCGAATGCCGACCGCACGGATCATACTGGTGCCACTTGGCGGCTGGGAACTCCGCCAAGAAATCCTGAATCTGCGTTGCCAGCGTAGGCGATGTGACCGTCCCCGTAAGGATACGGAAGCCCAGGCCTTTCTTGAGTCCAGCCACGTCGCGCGCGCCTGCCAGCGCCGTGATGAAGCTCCCCCAACCACCGATACTGCCGTTACGCGTAACCGTCTGCGATCGATCGGGGTCGTAGAGCGTCAAGACGCTCGCCTGCATCGCAGCATCCGTTGCCCCGAGGCTTGCGGGATGTTCTGGGTTGCCTTCAATTTTGGTGGGCCGTCCCAGATGGCTCTCGGCGAGGACACCAGTGGCGACGCCCGCGACGCTCATCGCCGTCGCATAGAACAGAGGCTTGCCTGGAATGAGCTCCTCTGGTTGACGCACATAGGGGACAATCACTTCCTTTGGCTGTTTGGTACAGGCGGAAGCTCCGACGAGCAGAATCGAAGCTCCCATAACGCGGAGGAACCCCCGACGGGACTCCGGGTCGTTCCAATCCGGCGTACGGTTGGGGAACTCATCTTCGACAAAAGCGCGAAAGTCGTCAGTGGAAGCAAGCTCTTCCAGACTGCGCCAATAGAGCGGTTCGTCATTCTTCATATGCTTACCGATGACATGTCACGCAGTCCGTCAGGCTCTGAATCTTGTATTCCTTCACCAGCCGCGCTCCCAGCTCCAACTGATTCTCTGGGTACTGGTAGGTCATGCTGAATACCTGATCGCGTGGCCGGACAAATTGCGCCGGATTGCGGTGGCATTCAATGCACCACTGCATGTAGAGTGTGTTCACTTTATATGTCAGCGGCATCCGGTCCACTCTGCCATGACAGGTCGCACACCCAATGCCTTTGCTCACATGAATGCTGTGGTTGAAGTAGACGAAATCGGGTAGATCATGAACGCGCGTCCACTCGAGGGATTTCCCCGTTCGGAAGCTGGCCCGGACCGGTTCGAGAAGCTCCGCATTCGCCCAAATCTGTGAGTGGCAGCCCATGCACGTCTCCGTGGGCGGAAGGCCGGCAAACGACGAGGTCTCGACCGAGGTGTGGCAATAGCGACAATCGATGCCGTCATCGCCTACGTGGTGCTTGTGGCTGAAGGGAACCGGTTGCTCACGGGCCACGTCCACATCGGTGATGAAGGATCCTGCGTTGATCTTATAAGCCGTCCATACGGTTCCGCCCAAGAGCAGAAGCACCGTCGCGATGCTGATCTTCGCTAGGCTATTCGAGCTGCGATGAAAGATTTGCGCCATGCTCCGTAAACTCATCACTGACGCGGGCAGATCCCCACGGCGATCCGTCAACCACTCGGGATTATCCGCTGTCCAAACAAGAAATAGAACTGTTTCGAGGCGCCTGATTACTTCTTGGCAGGCATGACTATGTCGGAAACCGTGATTGTGTCGCCCTTCAT
>JBDTPK010000849.1:0-1690 GCA_039932735.1 Nitrospirota bacterium | reverse complement strand
AAGGGAGGAATTTCACGTGATCGCACTGGGGGGAGTTTCAGGTGATCGTTGACAGTCCGCACGTACGGCCACAGCCAGAGATCCAGGGGTTTGCGGGGTCGCCGTGGCTGACGGGCTCGGGTGGCCGCCTGGACCTGCGCCGTCCAGGCGCGAGAAGGGTGGCCTCGCGTGCGGGTGTGGCCCAACTCGCGGCTCACGGTGTTGTGGGCCCGCTCCAGCATCGACGCCCTAGCCCGCAATGAATGGCCGTGGGCTAGGCCCAGGCGCAAGGTTTCACGTCCTTCGGCACGCATGTGTCGGAAGGAGCTCGTTCGCATGGCAACACCGTCACCCAGCCGGGCATGCAGTGTTGCACTTGGAGTTAGAACTCAAGGAGGCTAGCCGTTTACATGCAGCGGAACGGCGCTGCCCCCCGGCATTCTATTTCTTATTGTATTTCCGGTAGCGTGGTTGCGGTCTCGCCGAAGTGATCCGCAATCTATGCTCCGCCTCCACTCACTGTCCGGTAACCCTCGTCCGACGTCAGGTCATTAAACGACTGGTGTCGTGATTCCGTGTTGTAACACATAAAGTAGTCCGTCAATCTCACCCTCAGTTCCGGCATCGTGTCACCCCCTCTCAGATAGACGTCTTCGTACTTGACGCTCTGCCAGAGCCGCCCCACAAAGATGTTATCCACGGCCCATCCACCCCCGTCCATGCTGATGGCGATGCCGTCCGCCTTGAGCACACAGGTGAACGCCTCTGAGGTGAACTGGCGTCTCCGATTCGGTGTTGAAGATCTCAGGAATGCCATAGATCTACAAGGCGTGCTCCTAACTCTCCACGCAGAACCAGCTCCCCAGTGTATTCGAGACACGCCATGCCAGCACATTGCGCGAGTACTACTCGATTACCGCTACCAGATACGAAAATCCTTGCGCCATGCGAATCTAGGTGATGGGTTATGGGTACCCTACACCTGATTAGGCAGTGTCACCACCAATCCCCTGAATACGTATGGATATACGGGGGCGGGTGCGGACGGCCAGTCCATCCCAATGCCTGTTCGTCCGGCTTTGCACCTGGGGGCACTTAGCCGGTGGAACGGGCGCACCAGCCAGTTCGCATTGACGGGTCAGCGCCAAGGAATCATAGGTGCTAACTGATTGTTTACGCGCTACTACCAGCATATCCCTGGAATTTTTTAAGCCACTCCGACTCCATCTTCGACCGCTCAATCTCCGAATCCAGGCGCTCTGGGCTCGCCGACGGGTTGGCAGGTTTTAGGCCACTCTTGGCGTCGAATACGTCTGCTGCCTGTAGGGTAGTTCTTTCTCTCACTACCCTACCTGGGTCGGATGGACCTCATATCCCTAGGCAATCTCTTTCACCGTCTTCACCGCTCGGATTACCTCCAGAACCACCTTGCACTTGAACGGCCTATTGAAATTCTTGCGCGTAGGTGCACTCTTACCTGCTCATTTTCACAGTAGGCTACCACCTTAAACGACTGTCCTGAGATTGGGTCCCACCATAAACAGTGACCACGTCAAGCAACCCCTTCTTCCCCCTGTTCCTACCTCTATTCCATTTCTTTCTTTATGAACTTTCATATAAACTATAGGAGGGACGAACAACAGGTGCAATACCGAGGATGTAGGAGTCATTTCACCAAAAGTGGGTGTTGACGCCCCCAAAAGGGTTAGGT
>JBDTPK010000848.1:0-1694 GCA_039932735.1 Nitrospirota bacterium | reverse complement strand
TCACCCTGATCTTCAGCGACCAGCTCGGCAAGATGGCCGTGGCCTTCGGCGTCGCAGGCGCAGGGATCGCATTCGCGCTTCAAGAAGTCATCGCGAGTCTCGCCGGCTGGGTCGCCACCTCCTTCGGCAATTTCTACAAAACTGGCAACCGCGTCCAGTTGGGCGGCATCAAAGGGGATGTCATTGATATCGGCATGTTGCGTACCACGATGATGGAAATCGGCCAATGGGTGAATGCAGATCTCTACAACGGCCGCATCGTCAGGGTCGCCAACAGCTTTGTCTTCAAAGAACCGGTGTTCAACTATTCCGGCGACTTTCCATTCTTGTGGGATGAAGTGACGGTCCCGGTCAAGTACGGAGGCGACTACCGCTTGGCGAGGGAAATCTTTCAAAAGATCCTGGTGGAGGTTACGGGAGGCTTTTCCGATGAGGCGAAGGAGAGCTGGACGGCACTGATTCACCAGTACCGGGTGGATCCGACTGAGATAGACCCGCGCGTCTTTCTGGTGGCGAATGACAATTGGATGGAATTCACGTTGCGTTACGTCGTGGATTATAAGAAACGCCGGATTACGAAGGACCGGTTGTTCACCCGTATTCTTGAGGAGATAGATCAGACAAACGGCCGCGTCGCCTTGGCCTCTGCCACCTTCCATCTGGTGGAGACTCCTGAAATCAACGTGAAGCTGGTGGGATTGTCGCAGGAGGCGAAACCAAAATAAGAATCCCGATCATCTTATTTGTCGCACAATCGCCCCGGTCCCCCGCCGTGTGGATGCGGGCTATTCTCGCACCGAATTCTCAAACTTCAGTCACTTGGCGATGGTGATGGCCGGTGACACCCTTTTCCCGAAATCCGACGGGTCCACGGATAACTCATACAGCTGGTTAATGATTCGAAAGGCTTCGAGATTCCAAATCGCGGCAGGACTGTCTCCATTGAGGATGGAATAGGTTTTCCCCTCATAGGAGCCTGAAAAGGCCGATTCGCTCGGGCGGCTTGTCCCTTCCATAATCTCCATGGTATTTACCGGGTTGATCTGCACAGCTCCGGTCCTCGCGTCCTGTTCGACATGGTATTCCACTTCCTCGACGATCCCCCGCGCAAGAAATGCAAGAACACCTAGAAATGCACGGAGCTGTACTGTGCCTCGATAGGGATAGTCTCCACCAGGATGGTCGGGGCGCACATCGATGAAGATCTCGTTATCACGAAGCGTGTTCGTATAGAGATACAGCTGCTTTCTCTCCTCGCTCGTCAACGACAACAGATCATAATTACTGATGACCACCCGTCCCACGACCTTTCTCGTTAAGGCGCCGGTTGCTCCCTCTTCGGCCCAGCGGTACCCCTTTTCAAAGGCATCGACGACCACCGCCGCGTGTTCGGCGTTTTGCGTGGGGAGCGTAATGGCTTGTTGCACAACGATTTGCTCCACATACAAGTCGTGGGCCTGATACAGAGCCGTCAGATGCAGGACCCGTCGTCGAAACTCCTCATACTCCACGCCGCGGCGCGGGCGATTCCGCAGAATACGATCCGATCCTTGCTGATCGGAGCGCAGTTCATTTGCCGTCAATCTCAGCAACAGGCCAAGGTCGCCCCCTTGCTGGAACAGTTTGAGGAATTTATCCTCGGACAGGGGAGTAAGCGCCCTCTGACTGAACTCAACTCCCTCCACCGGTATGAT
>JBDTPK010000847.1:0-1697 GCA_039932735.1 Nitrospirota bacterium | reverse complement strand
AGAGCGGGCTCTGATGCGTCGGATCGACGTACTCCACCTGCGCCATCCGTTTGCCGGCGCTCGCATGTTGCGCGATCTCTTACGGCAAGAGGGGCAGGCCATTGGGCGGCGGCATGTGGCCACGTTGATGCGCCGTATGGGCCTTGAGGCCCTGTATCGCAAGCCGTCTCTCAGCCGCCGCCAGCCCGGCCATCAGATCCACCCCTATCTCTTGCGCGACCTGGCGATCTCGCGTCCCAATCATGTCTGGGCGGCCGATATCACCTATATCCCGATGGCACGAGGCTTCGTGTACTTGTGTGCGGTTCTGGATTGGGCCAGTCGACGGGTGCTGGCGTGGCGGTTGTCCAACACACTGACGACCGATTTTTGTCTCGATGCGGTGCAGGACGCCCTGGCCCACTATGGCACGCCCGAGATTTTCAATACCGATCAAGGGTGCCAATTTACCAGCCAGGAGTTCATCGGGCTGCTAACGCACCACGGCATCCAGATCAGCATGGACGGGAAAGGCTGCTGGCGAGACAACGTGTTCGTGGAACGACTCTGGAAAAGTATCAAATACGAGGAGGTGTATCTGCACGCCTACGACACCGTCGGGGCTGCGCACCAGGGCTTGGAGCGCTACTTGACGTTCTACAACCAGACCAGACTGCATCAGGCGCTTGACGGCAAGACGCCCGACCAGGTGTACTATGACAATCTGACGACACGGCTTACGGCCGCGTAGTCAGCAACCCGCGAGGCGCCACTTAAGAACGGGAATAGGCTGTCCAACCAACCGGAGCCACCTCTCTCCTTGCTGTGAATCCTCAATGCTCGATGCGACACGCGACTTCTCCTGAAGACTGTGACGCCCCTGCCTGCACCGTTGTGTGTGGGGCCGATACTGAGTGGGTGTTTACCAGTAACAGCATGGTAACAGTTTCGCCTGGTAGTCCAACTTGCCCGTGCTCCTCCAAATTGGCTCTCCGGGCTATCCCAACACCGACTACTATATCATCCCATTGGACAAATGAGATGTGCAATCTGTGATATTCGAAAACGGACACAAGCGTTCTACTGTTGGATACGGATGGCTATTCAAAATCAAAGTGTTCAAAATGTGCAATTAGCATAACCGGGCAATATTCTCTGTTTGCTCTGCTCTATGGTCTTCCCAAGGGTTGACGAGTAGGCGACCCTGAGTTTAAGTTGTGCCTTATTAAAAAATGTAACATGGCATGCGCCAGGCCCGTCAGTAGCTTTTTGATATGTGCAATGCTTTCCATGAGCCATGAGGAGTATGATGCGTGTCCAACGTGCGATCTCACAGCTGCTGGTTTGTGTCTCGCTCTTCATCACGGTGCTGTCCCCGGCGGAGGCTGGCACTTTCAAAGTAATCCCGATCAAGGTGTATCTTGAGGACAATCAAAAAACCCAGACGCTCACGCTCCGCAATGAGAGCGAGGAACCCGTCACGCTTCAGCTAGAGGCGATGGAGTGGTCCCAGGATCAAGCGGGGCAGGACCTCTCTGAGCCGACTAAGGCGCTGGTGATGTTTCCCAAGATTGTCACGATCAAAGCCGGAGCGGAACAACTGATCCGGCTTGGCTATCAGGGGCCACCGGCTACGAACCAGGAGCGAACCTACCGCGTCTATATGACCGAATTACCCATCTCCAAGCCAGGAGAGACGACGCTGAAGATCGTGATGC
>JBDTPK010000846.1:0-1699 GCA_039932735.1 Nitrospirota bacterium | reverse complement strand
CGGTAATCACATAAACATTCGACGACGCCTGCGAGATCGGTTGCTCGTAGCGCGAGGCAATGTTCACGGTTTCTTCTTCCTTGATCAGCTGGAGTTCAGGAATGAGAGCCTGATCGGACTGGATACTGGACTCTTCTGTGTAACCTGGGAGGGGCGCCTGAGCGACAAGCAGGATCATCAGCACGCCGAGCAACAGAGATTTTGGGAGGACTGTGAGTCTTGTCATCTGTATCCTTCAGACACCATGTGGATCTGAGAGGGGGAGGGTGTGATGGGCGAGGGGAATGTATCACAATAATATGTGCTGGAGGAGGGTTCGAAAGAGGAAGGCGCTGCCCGGCTAGCGTGGTAGGAACACACGTATACGTGGTTAGCCCACCATCCATGCAGGTTCGGCGCTCGGTCGGTCAACATACCGTTTCAAGCCTACCTCTCCCCTTGTGGGCTTGGCCCTGAAGCCTGTCCCGCTTGGCGACTGCGCGGTTTCTATACGAACCGTCACGAAGAAGCGGTCTAGAGGAGTGGACCGGAGAGCGCTCTCCTTGTCATCGCCTCTCGCTTGAGAGGAGATTCATGCTGAGGAAAGGCCTCTTCGTTGATCTCCTCCATCTGAATCACGATATCTTCGATCGTTTCGGCCACCAGGTCCACAAGGGGACGATTTCCCGCCCACTGCTTAGCGACTCGAAGACGCTCGACGAGCGCAGCGGGTAGACAAACCATCACCTGCTGTTCCTGTGAAACGGGAATCGGGAACAGCAAGTGATTCCTGTCATGCTGGTGGTCCGGCGAGGCCTTTCCTTGCCGCGTGTCGCCGGCATGGTGGTCGTCACTAAAGATGTCGAGCATCACCCAGGTGAGCGCTACCATTCCCAGAAACGACACCCACTCAATGATTCCCAGTATCATGGCTCGCGCTGTCCCTCATCGGTGTATGAGCCTTGATTATGCATGCCTATCTGCGACGTCGTCCGATCCTTCTGCTCGGTGGGGCCTTTCTCGTTCAGCCTTCTCGATGGATAGCACATACGCCTAGATCGCCTTTGACCGCCAGGATGAGCGATCGTGCGGTGCGTCTCCTTCATGGTGGTCCGACGAGGCGCTTCCATAGCGCGTGTCGCCGACATGATGGTCGTCACCAAAGCCAAGCATCGTGATCACCGTCACCACGAAGAGCCCGAACAGTCCCATGATCAACAGCCCAATTAACTCCTGTATCATGGCGCAGGCGCCTTTCATTATCAGATGAACCAGGACTCTTCCTGAATCCTACTGCAGCACGTGTACTTCCATGCAGCAAGGCGCGTGCCTAACCTGAAATTCTCATGCCATCTGCCAGAGTCTGCGGTTTTTCAAGTAATTGCGTTCAAGCGGAAGCTCTGAGGAAGGAGAGAAGGAGGCCAGGTGAATCGAAAACGATTCGGCACTGAATCTAAATAGATAACATCAATGGTTGGGCGGAGGGGGAAGAGATTCTTGGTTCTGAGTGCTGAGTTTTGAGTTGGATGGCGGGGAGGGTAAAGTTCTGAGCTCTAAGTTCTGAGTGAGAACTCAGAACTCGGCAAAGCCGTTGACTCAGAACTTTCTCAGACAGAGGCGATCCGCGGTCACTTCACCAGCGGAGCCGACTTGAGATCCCACTCCGCAACGCCGTTGAGGCCGACTTGTTTGAGCAAGGCAGCACGGTTGCGTCGCAATG
>JBDTPK010000845.1:0-1701 GCA_039932735.1 Nitrospirota bacterium | reverse complement strand
GTTGGAATTTTCCGTATGGCGCTGAAGCCAGAATAACCTCAGGATGCTCAAAAAGGCCGTCCAGCAAGGCCGCAGCGAGCTATCACTTTCGGGGGTAGGTGGGATGATCCAACTGCGCGTGTTCAACGAGGGCCTTCAGAGGCCGCCCGTTGCGCGAGCACAGGGATCGTCCCAGCTACCCCACTCCCTTTTCGGCATCCTGATAGAGCCATCCGTTGCCACACGATCGGGCACATCCAAACACGGAGTCTTCTTCGGAATGCCTTGGTCAATAAAATATGTGTCGTCCCCGGCTGTTCCACTACATGGAGGAGTTCTGAACGATCGCTCGCATGCGTGAGAAATCATGGACGTTCAAGCCCCGAGGCCACAAGGGGAGCGAGGCCATTGACATGAATTGATATGGGTCTGATTCGGATACTGCCCTGACAGATTCGGGCATCAGCGTCGCGAGCGTGAGGGCTAGTCCCACTGTGGCGCACCCTCGAAGGGACGCGTCGGGCCTCATGAGTCGCTCTGTCGATCACGCGCTTCAATGTATTGAATCAGCGCCCGGTACGTTAACTCTCTGACCCTCGCCTTACCGACAACCTGACTCCCGATATTTCCTTCCAACCACACCCGGTCGGACACCTGAGCAGTCGCGTCATTACAGAGGCTCCACATGTGGTGAAGAAAACCTTCCGGCAGGCCCACTTGCATTCCTTCAGACTCAATACGGTCGTCTAATAATGCGAGGAGATCAGAAATCGCTTGATCCGTCCGGTATGGCGTCACAGCAAATCCAAACCGCTCCTGTGCGAGCGTCTCCTCCTTCGCCTGCTCGACCAAATCCCGCATGTATTCTTTGAGCAAGCCCACCACATGACCGGACAACGCCATACCCTTCTCCTTTACACACATTATGCGGATCTGCGAGAGAGGGGGCAAGAACCGCTGGTTGCTCTGATTTGTACGGTTGTCTATGATGCCGATCGGAACAGGGCACGAAACCGGGTATCAAGCAGGATGCTGAAAAAGTCCGCCAGCGGCGTTCTCGCATCGCTCAGAGGGTCAACGTACCGAAGCGTACGCCTCGCCTCCTCCCTCACTGCGGCCTTGATGGACGGCCTTTTTGAGCATCCTGCGAGTTGTTCATGTGTCAACGCCACGCGTAAGAACACAGCGGGATTTGAGCGTACACTGAGTTTTTCTGCAGCCTGCTAGACGAAGGGGTGTGATGGTCGAACGATTTGAGGTGGCGCTGAATACTCCTGCCGGACGGCTGACCACGGCCATCGACGTGCCGACGGGACTCATTCCCATCACCGCGATCGTCCCGCTCACGCGCCGCCTTGGGGAAGAAGCTGCGGAGCTGGAGATCCAGCAAGCCACTGAAGCGGGCCAGACTATTTCCTGCCAGAAAGGTTGCGCCGCCTGTTGCCGCATGCTGGTTCCGCTCTCTGCACCAGAAGCATTTGCACTGCGAGAACATATTGCGCAACTGCCGACGGATCGACGAATGCAACTGCTACACCGCCTCAGCGAGACGAAGGATCGCGTGAAGCAAGCCGGTCTGTGGGATCGGCTGAACGACGTGGCCGAAGCCGCCACGACGGTGCCGGATGAAGAACTCGACCCGATCAATCGATCGTACTATGCGTTGAGAATTCCTTGTCCCTATTTAGAGAATGAGACCTGTTCAATTTACGAAGCACGGCC
>JBDTPK010000844.1:0-1703 GCA_039932735.1 Nitrospirota bacterium | reverse complement strand
ATTCCTCTGGCAATTCCTTGACACAAACACAGTCCACCGATAGGCTAGCCTCACAGAACATGACACACCTTCCACACAATATTGATTGCCCACGCACTTCGATGAGGTCTTTCAGGCTAAGACATGCCGTCCTCCCAATGGCTCTCTTGTTCGGGATGTGGTTCATTGTCTCCGCTCCTGCTCTCGAAGCCGTGCAAGCTGAAACTCCTTCCGAACCCGATACGATTGCCCCCTCTACGTTTGTGGAGGAGAACGTAGTGGCGGCAGACAGCCCAGCGGCAGGCGACCCAGTGGCGGACGGCCCAGCGACAGACGACCCAGCGGAAGACGACCCGGACCCAAATCTTGTCCCGCTCGATACCGAAGAAGGCCCGCTACCAGAGGCAGAAGCCGCCAATCATCCCCCAGCCTCAACAAGCATTGTTCCCAGGGCTGAAGACCTCTTACAGCTGAACCCAGCCGGACACTCACCGGCGATCGCACGGTTTGCAGACGCCCTAAATCCCCCGGCTGAACTGACTCAGACACCAGACCCTTCCACAAATGCCTCAGATCAGACGGAGACGGAGTATGCGAACTACAATGTTCCAATTGTCATGGACCCTTCGGTCCAAGCCCACATCCGCTACTTCAATACGGCCATCCACGATCGTTTTGAACAGTGGCTCCTCCGGCTCAGCCGTTATCGTCTACTCGTCGACAGAATCTTCACGGAATTTGACCTTCCCAGCGATCTGGTCTACCTCTCGATAGTGGAAAGTGGTTTCAACCCCCACGCGTACTCACGAGCCAAAGCCACGGGTCCCTGGCAGTTCATGAAGGGCACGGGCAAGGCCTATGGGCTTCGCGTCGATAACTACGTTGATGAACGTCGGGATCCCATCAAGTCAACCGTTGCTGCGGCACGTTACCTCCGCGATCTCTACGACCTCTTCGGTACCTGGCCGCTCGCGATGGCCGCCTACAATGCCGGAGAAGGCAAGGTGATGCGAGCCCTCCACAAGGCTAAGGCCGAAAGCTTTTCCGAGATCTCAAAAACACGATTGATTCGACGAGAGACGAAGGAATACGTGCCGCGATTTATGGCCGCGACGATCATTGCGAGGAACCCCGACCGATACGGCTTCACTCAAGAGTCTGCCGCGCCTCATCAATTCGATGAAGCGATCATCGCACGAACCGTCCATTTCCGCGCGATCGCCAATACTACTGGCATTCCTTATGAAGAGCTTCGGCTCTTAAATCCTGAGCTACGGCGAGACGCAACTCCCCCCGGGAACGAGGTCTATCACTTGAAGGTTCCAGTAGGAATGAAAGCGAAAGTGGAACAGTTGATTGACCGTATCCCGGCCTATAAGTTCCCTAACGTTCCGGCAAAGGCTCAGTTTGCGTCAACCGGATCTACTCGCTGGTATAAAGTTCGCGCGGGAGACACGCTGGGAAAACTGTCAAAACGGTTTAGGGTCCCGCTTAAAACGCTCAAGACGAAGAATAATCTCTCAGGTCCGACAATTCGTCCGGGCGACTTTCTCCTTATCAGCCGCTAAAGACAATCTCTCCTTTCCCGCGATCCACAGAACATCACACTCCCACAGACTGCTCAAAAGGCCAGCCTTCTCACTCGCCCAATCCTGGCGTGCGAGACGTGCCTTGTCCCACACAAGGCCGCAGCCGTTGAAAACACCGGAGACGTTGCATCTCTC
>JBDTPK010000843.1:0-1707 GCA_039932735.1 Nitrospirota bacterium | reverse complement strand
ATATGTGGTTGAAAGAGACCACCTCGATGCACTAAACAAACCAGATGAACCCAATAAACCACACTAACCAGATAGACCAAATTTGTTTCAGGACGGTAGTCTGGCTCCTTCAAGCACTTCCCGGAGTTCTTGATACACGATCATCAGCCTGGAATTTTCCAATCGATACGCAAACACCACCGTAATGGCCCCGGACAGTAAAAAAACAAGTCCCAGCCCTACAATCCCGATAGCCAATACCAGGCCACCGGGTACCGCCATTTCTCCCTCGATGAACAAGGAGATCACCGCTCCCACCATCCCCACGACCACCACAACAAACCAGATGCCGGTGAGAAGCGCCGAGGACCAGGGAGTGAGCTTTCGGCAGAGCACCGCCAGCGCCTCGCCTTCCGGAGACAGAGCAATCAACCCTTTCAACGGCCACAAGGTTCGAAAGCCGATGGCGAACAGCCGGTATTTCTGGCGAATCGCAATCTGATTGACCTCCCGGTAAAACCGAGCCGTGCCATGCGGCAACGTCAACATACCACCCGCATCGAACCGGTCGGCAAGCTGCGTCATGGTCGTATGCGTGAATCGATCATGCGTGCGGGCGATTCCGCAGCCGTATCGGCTCGCATCCGGCGTGAGACGCATGAAGTAAAACCAGTCGCCGAGAATGAGGCCGAGACACAACGCAGCGGCGAAAAATCCAGCGAAGATCATGCCGGTACCTATCCCATAGGGGCCTCGAGTGAATCAAGTCACAGGGCTGAGATAATCTGTTGACTCGCCGCAGTGAGTTGGCTAGAGTAAGTCCGAGTACTGTTCAGGCGGGTCCACTCGTTCCACTTAGGTGCTCCGCCGCACGAACTTTTCCCCAGGCTGTAGTTGCGGCAGTCGGCTCACTCCTCGCCGGTCGAGGAGCGCAAGTCGCCCTTAATGTGGAGTCGGAGGTGATATGGATTTAGCGAAGATCGAGCGTGTCTATACGTCGTACGCCAAGATCTACGATCGGATTTTCGGAAAAGTTTTTCACGAAGGGCGCCAGTCGATCATTCAGAATTTAAACGCCCAGCCAGACGAAAAAATCCTCGAAGTGGGAGTCGGGACCGGGTTGGCCCTGCCAATGTACCCCCTCCATTGCCAGATCGTCGGGATCGATTTTTCAGAAGGCATGCTGAACCAAGCAAAGCAGCGAGCGGCGGAACACCGGATGGCCCACGTGGAACTGCACCGAATGGATGCCGGTGCGATGGAGTTCAAGGATGATAGTTTCGACACCGTCGTTGCAGCCTACGTCGTCACCGCTGTCCCAGACTACCGCAAGGTGGTCAGCGAAATGATCCGCGTCTGCCGGCCCGGCGGACGGATCATCATGCTGAATCACTTCGCCAACGACAATAAGGTGGTCGCCGTCGTGGAGAGAGTGCTATCCCCTCTCACAAAGCATTTAGGATGGCGCACGGACCTGGCACTCCAGACCGTGCTGGACGGGACATCCCTGCACGTTGCCCGGAAACAACTGGTGAATCCGTTTCGGCTCTGGGCCTTAGTGGAATGTGTGAACAAGAAGAACGTGAACGGCAAGACGCACATCAATGGCGTGAAAAACGAGAACAACACCACAGCCTTTGCCCATATCAACGGTACGCGTCTATCGGAACAGGCCAGCGGGCAAGCGCTGGGCTGACAGGCTGTTGGAAAGCTCGCCAGCGTCGTTCT
>JBDTPK010000842.1:0-1712 GCA_039932735.1 Nitrospirota bacterium | reverse complement strand
CTAGTGTGAACTGTGACCGCTTCGACCAGGGATATTTTCGCCGATCTTGAGTTTTCAATGGCTTCAGTGACTTCAATACACACCCCGAAAACTTTCCGGATAGCGATGGACAGTGGAGAGTGCGTTTGGGCAGGCTGAGATTTCACAGCTTGGGAGATAGAATTCTCGCAGGTTTTGTGGACGACCGACCCGCGGTTTAGGAAAACGTTTCTGCGGTGCCAAGGTTCGCGCGATATCTGAACTTGGCTTGAGTGAGGCGGGGTTGAGGATAAAATGAGCACAATGGTGCTTCATTCCTTCGGGGCGACACAGTCAGTCTGATGACGAAGCCTCTTGCCCAGCCCGTATCGTACTTTCTCGGCAAAAGGTCGTTTTGAAGGTTATGTCTGCTGTACGAAAGTGGTAGAAGGCCACCGAAGAACCCGATACAAAGAGAAAACTAGGGAAACCATTTGAAACACCGAGCCTTGTCAAACGTGTCTTGGTCACATTTGCAAGCCTGCCACTGAAGGAGGAAGCCCTGCACCGGAACTCGATCTCTCCCCGCCCCGTCCCGGCGTGTCGCATCCATCACGCCTTCGCTCCCACGACCGGATACACGCCGGTTAGGCGCGCGATCAGAATGGCCACGTACATCACGCCCGTCACTCCCTCCAGGATGACCAGGAAGCGGGACTGGAGCAACACGGGAGTAATGTCACCGAACCCAGCGGTCGTGATGATGGAAAAGCTGAAATAGATGAAGTCCGGTAAGTCGAGAGTCTGAACCGTTCCGCTGATCGCATAGGCGCCGGGATAGAAATACTGCAGCACACCATGCAGGAATGCCCACAATATCGCGATGAGCATGTAGGCGGCGACGGCGCCGTACAGCTTGTCAGCGGTTATCCTGTCCTGGCGCAGCACATAATGCAGGAGATTGCCAAGGGTGAAACTATACAAGACGGCGTTACAGCTCCAGGACCACACTTTGTACCCAGATCCGCCCGACTGCAACCCAAGGAGTTGAAAGGTCAGCGTGGGCACAGCCAGGAAAATGGCGATGGCTAACGGGAGCTTGGACCGTCCGACCGCCCCAACCGCGGTGAGCAGCATGATGATATTGCAGAGACCGACGATGAGACGGCCGTGGGCGGTCTCGCTCAGAAACGGAATCGCGATAAGGAGCGCGAGCAGCGCAAGAAACAGGAGGAAACAGCGCTGCTGGAGGATCTGTTCCCATCGCGGGTGAGGCGTGATGGTCGGCATGAAGAAGTCGGTGTCCCCAGCGTACCGGTGAACGTGTCCGATGACCTGAACCCGGAATTCCTCTCCTCAACGACCGGAGGACTCGTCAGCCACGGGGCGCGGGCGCAACGCCCGGAACCTGCCCGCGACCAGCGGGCCTCACACGCGATCGAAGACCGCCGCTTGTGCATCCGGGGTATACGTTTCGGCGACGGTTTGGGTCCGCATCGACGCCGTCTCCTGACGATTCCGCTTGGAGACAGGGTAGCAGAAATGGAACCGAGTCGCTATCTGATGAACCACGCACTCTTCCCTTGCCTCAGATGGTGCAGTATGATTGAAGCCCTGATGCGCGCGACCGACATGAAGCCCGCCTTGGCCCCTATCATGCGCCCGCATGCCAGGAAGCGCGGCTCCGCTGTATTGCTCGCCCGCCGGGACGGTGCTAGGGCGAACCGGCCCACATCGTCGGAAGAGGGCATGGA
>JBDTPK010000841.1:0-1713 GCA_039932735.1 Nitrospirota bacterium | reverse complement strand
TCCGAACAGGTCTTCAGGAATTGGATCAGTTCGATTCGTAGCGTGCGATTGAGACGTTGCCGTGCCTCAAGCGGCAGACGAAGAAACTCCACTCCAAACTGATGGCCCTGGACCCATTTGATCGTGCCGAGATCGATTGACAGCGCCGGTGTCTGATTGGGCAAGAACACACTCACGCGCACATCACTGCCGTAGAGGACCTCTCGATCGCACATGACGGAGCACCCCATCAGCGAGAGGTTGCTCAGGATGCCTTCGCCGACAAAGGGAGCCCCACCGAAGACGACAGGATAAAAAAGCGGGAATCGATGATAGGTCCGAGAATAATGAGGTGGCGCCATCACAGCCTCCATGACGCCGGATTGTACCGAAGCAGGCGTTGTCAGCGGTATCCTACCTTGGGAGGGGGAACCCAATGCAGCTTGCCCTAAATAGCAATTCTCTTTCGAGGAGCCGGGCCATGTCCTACACTCACGAGGCAAGAGGATAATGTTCATTGAAGGAGGAACCATGGCGAGCGAAGAGAGGCAAGCCGATACCATAAAGGTGTTGGTCGTTTGCGCCTTGATCCTGTCGTTCTTCATGCCGACAGAGTCTATCGGCCTCTCACAGACTGCGATTGGAAAGGACAAGCCTCCGACGTTTGTGACGTGGCCCGAGAAGGGCCTGGGGCTTTCGATCGACTTAACCGGTTTCAAGAAAGACATTGATCAGGTCAAACCAGACGGTCGCCGCTATCTTATGGCCTCACATCCCAAGACGAGACTCAAGGTGTCAGTCACCCTTGAGAAACTCCCCGCTCAAGCGACAACACAAGGATGCATAGACCAGCTCAAGTTGATGGAGAATGGCCCGTTTGTCACCCGTGGGAAGGACATCAACCTCAATACCGTCCGTGAGATACCGACCCTTGAATATACCCTTCGCGATTTCCAGGGAACCCGGATGGATCAAAAAAATGTGTATGTCTGTCTAGCGCACGACAACGTTTACGCAGACATCCATCTTTCCAAGGTCCACTACACCACCACTGATGCACCGCTCTTTCGATCGATTCTCAAATCCGTTCGTTTGCAGTCAGGCCCCCCCGAGGTCAAACAGATACAGACCAAACCCAGGCCACAGATCCAGTCCAAGCCCCACATCCATCCCCCGCCGCCGGAACCACCCAACAGCCAAGAATTATTCAATCTGGGAAACGTGTTCTACCTGAAAAACAAATATGCGCAAGCGGTACTTCCCTATCAAAAAGCGTTCGACCTTGAAAAAGCAAACCCTGAACTCGATAGGACTGTGTGGCGCGCGCTGATCGACAATTTAGGCATCGCCTATAGCATGACCGGTCGTCTGAAGGAAGCAAGAGCCACGTTTGAACAGGGCATACAGGCAGACCCTACCTACCCGAAGTTTCACTATAATCTGGCCTGCACATTTGCGGAAATGAACGACCTCAAGCGTACGATGCAGTCCCTAGCGACCGCGTTTCGTCATCGAAAGAATCTTAACTCCGGCGAAAAGACAATGCCTGATCCACGCCAGGACTCACCCTTTCAGCGCTTCATGAAGAACGAAACCTTCCGTAACTTCGTCAACGATCTACACCCCACAAAGAGCTAACCCGACGTATTCACGTGTGGCGCTGAAGTTAGAATAACCTCAGGATGCTTAAAAAGGCCGTCCATCAAGGCCGCAGCGAGCGAAGAGGCGAGGAGG
>JBDTPK010000840.1:0-1713 GCA_039932735.1 Nitrospirota bacterium | reverse complement strand
GGCGGACTTTTTCAGCATCCTGCTAGAGCCTGGCACCGAACAGGATGTTCAAACAGGAGGGCCGGCAAGGCTGCAGGGGAATCGAAACCAGAGGCCGCACCCTCAGGGGTACGTTGAGGATTTCGATGAGCCGAGAACGAGCCTGGCCGCCTGTTTCAACATTCTGAGGTTATCGCATATGCGATGGGATCCACAACCCCGGCCTTTGTAAATCCCTCACGCCTGATCACACAACTATCGCATCGTCCACAAGCCTGGCTCCCAATGGGATCGTAACAACTATGGGTCAGATGAAACGGCACATGTAGTTCGATCCCTTTCCGGATGATGTCCGCTTTCGTCAGCATCAGCAAGGGGGCTTTGACATGGAGTGGGTTCCCTTCCATGCCGGCTTGTGTGCCTTCCTTCACTGCCGCTTCAAACGCGCGAATGAAATCAAGCCGACAGTCTGGATAGCCGGAATAGTCGAGCACATTCGCGCCAAAATAGATGAGAGAGGCTCCCACGACTTCGGCATGGGCTGCCGCAATCGAGAGAAAAATCAGATTGCGGCCCGGCACATAGGTGATAGGAATGCACTGGCGACGCTCGCCGCCTGGTCGGTCCTTGGGGACTGCCGCCGGGCCGGTGAGCGCCGACCCGCCGATGGCGCGAAGGTCCAGATTCATCACCAAATGATTCGTCGCACCCAAGGCAGCTCCGACCTGCCGAGCCCCCTCTACCTCCACTGCATGGCGTTGGCCGTAGGCCATGGTAAGGAAGAAGAGTTCGCAACCATCCTGCTTGGCGATGGCTGCCGTGACGGTGGAATCCAATCCGCCGCTTGCCAAGACGACTGCGCGATGACTCGTTGGCCGCATCACATGCACTCTCACCTATGGCGCGGGGCGCCACACGTGGTCACAGAACGTGAACTTCGTCTACTGGGAGAAGAGCCATGCTAATGATTGATGGAGGGTGGACCCTATGAGGGAGGAGCCTGCAGATCACGTGGACGCACCACTAGTCACGATCTTCTTCACGCTCGATTTTTTCCAGCAGCTCTTCTTTCGACTGACACTCGACGCAGAGCTTCGCAAACGGGACGGCTTCCAGTCTCCGCTCACTGATCTCGACGCCACACTCCGCGCAGATGCCATAGGTGCCTTCGGTGAGCCGTGTTAACGCTTCATCGATGGCCTGTCGGCGGCGATTGCGCATTTCCATCAAGGAAATACCCAGCTCACGATCGAGGTCCATGAGGGCTTGATCGCCGACGTCGCGTGCAGACTCAAGCCGCCGCTGTTTATCTTCGATGAGGGATTGGCCCAGACTCCCCTCAATCTCTTTGATAATGTCCTGGCGCTTCCGCATCAACATCTGCTGGAGGACTTGGCGGCGACGCTCCCGGTCTTCGCGTTCTTTCGCCGATTCTCTCGGTTTGGCGGCCAGGGGAGAGACGGCCATGCTGATAGGCTTTTCGAGAGCCACTGCTGGGGTGTGCGGTGGGGTGCTCGCTGGTTTCGCAAGCGTCGCCTTCACGGTGGTCTTCGCTGCCGATTTTTTCTTGGCGGGGGTTTTTGCTGCCATGACGGGTCCTACTCCTGGGGTAAACGTCGAAAAGCCAAAAAAAGTTGGGCATTCATAGCACGTCGCTCCTGTCTTTGACAAGAGATTGCGAGGAAGAGGCTATGGATAGAGGATGGTTGAATGGATAGGGTGGCCGACCAGTTT
>JBDTPK010000839.1:0-1714 GCA_039932735.1 Nitrospirota bacterium | reverse complement strand
CACGCATTGATGGACCACAGCAGGGTGAATCGGACGAACGGCGTGAAGCACGTCCACTTTCTTGTTGCGAATCTCATCGGCATTGAACGAGACCATCGGTTCCATGGCCACGAGACATAGGAGTTTCCTCAGGTGATTCTGCACCATGTCGCGCAGCGCCCCCGCATGTTCATAGTAGCCTCCACGCTGTTCGACCCCGACCGCTTCGGCGGCGGTGATGGTCACAGACTCCACACACCGCCGGTTCCAGAGCGGCTCGAAGAGTGGATTGGCAAAACGGAAAGCCAGAATGTTTTGCACCGTTCCTTGCCAAAATAATGGTCGATGCGGAAGATCTGGGACTCTTCGAAATTGGCGGCAAGGATGGCGTTCAAGGCGCGGGCGGATCCCAGGTCATAACCGATCGGTTTCTCGACCACAATCCGCGCCCAACTCCCGGTCACGCGCCAAGCCCGCCTTGCCAAGGTATTTCGGGATCTCGCCGAACTGGCTCGGCGGTGTGGCCATGTAATAGATGCGGTGGACTTTGGCGCCCCATGCTTATTCCAGCTTCGTGCAGCGCTCCCCTCTCGTCGTATACGTGTGGCGTCTCTTGAAATCGCCCTGCTGATAGTGGAGATGCCTGGCAAACTCGCCCATGCGCCGTTTTTCACCGTGCCATGGCGCGAGAAATTTTTGACGCCGGGTCAAGTCCCCGGCTCCGCCACCAATGACGAAGATCGTCGGTTCGAGTTGGTCATTCGGTTTCATCGTGGCATACCTTTTCCCATTCCTAGATACGTCACGCACGGATGGCCGTTTACCCTGGCAACGTG
Source organism: Nitrospirota bacterium (assembly GCA_039932735.1). Lineage (GTDB taxonomy): Bacteria > Nitrospirota > Nitrospiria > Nitrospirales > Nitrospiraceae > Palsa-1315. The sequence continues at coordinate 899 of JBDTPK010000839.1, read as the reverse complement.
CGGCACCTCAAAGGCCATCCTTCCCACGTTACTTCGCGAGCAGCTTGCGGATCGATTGTAATTCCTGCCGCCGTTTCGGGGTGGTCTTGGGATAGTCCATCTTCAGGGCCTTGAACGTATCAACGACAATTTGTGACACAATCAACCGGGCGTTTTTCTTATCATCGGCGGGAACGACATACCACGGTGCGTGATCGGTGCTGGTCGCGCTCAGGCACGCCTCATACGCCTTCATATACTGTGTCCAGTATTTCCGCTCGTGAATGTCTGCAAGACTGAATTTCCAGTTCTTCTCCGGTTCATCGATACGCGCCAGAAAGCGCTTTCGCTGTTCGTCCTTCGACAGGTGCAGAAAAAACTTGATGACTCGTGTCCCATTCCGGTAGAGATGCTCCTCCAAGTCCACAATGGACCGATGCCGCTCCTCCCAGACGGTGTTCTCGTCGAGCAACGGGTCTGGCAGCCCCTGGGTGCGCAGGATCTCCGGGTGCACCCGAACGATCAGCACTTCCTCGTAATAGGAACGGTTGAAGATGCCGATGCGGCCGCGTTCCGGCAGCGATCGGGTGGTGCGCCACAGAAAGTCGTGATCCAGTTCCGTCGCACTCGGGTGTGTGAAACTGAACACCTGGCAGCCTTGTGGATTCACCCCGGACATCACGTGCCGGATGGTGCCATCCTTCCCTGCTGCGTCCATGGCCTGAAAGATCAGCAGGACCGCATAGCGGTTGGACGCATAGTGAAGACGTTGCAGCTCGCTCAACTCCTCAACCTGTTCGTCTAGGAGCTTGTGGTATTTCTTCTTCGACTGATACACCGGCTTCACGTGTGTCGGCCACTTTGTGAGGTTAACCGTTGTACCCGCTGCCACACGGAAATCCTTTGAGTTGATGTTCATC
>JBDTPK010000838.1:0-1716 GCA_039932735.1 Nitrospirota bacterium | reverse complement strand
TTAACTTATGTTCATCGCGACCGAGCTGGATAAGATGGTCTACAAACGCCTGTTACAGTCCACTAGTTCCTGACTCTTGGAATAGAAAATGGAACTGGGCCTGTTACTCCCCTATGCTCGCACAACGCGCGCCCGACTACAGAATCAAGTTACGGGTAAGGCTCAGGTTGAACATCGACTCGTCCGACATGACATCTTTTTTATCATTAACCATCACTTGAATTTTTACATCTAACTACAGTGTATATTATAGAAAATTTTAAAGGCTGCTCCCATTAGGCTTGTTCGCTCATCTTGTCCCGTTCTGCACATCTTGCGTCATGGTCCCTGATTGTTATCGTACGAATGTGACGGACTGGCTCCTTGCTGCGAGAGATGCGCGGCTCACGATCGTTGAGCTGTGATCACCACGCGTAGGCCTCTGGCGCAGGCCCACCGGGGCCGGGGAAAATTTCATCGAGCCGTTTGAGTGTGTCCTGGCTCAACGTGAGACTCATGACCCGCATCGTGCTGTTTAATTGTTCCATCGTGCGCGGTCCAATAATCGGCGATGTCACGATCTTTTGGTGCAACAACCAGGCGAGGGCCACATCGGCCGGGCACTCGCCGAGTTGTACGCACAGAGCCTCATAGGTTTCCAGCTTAGGACGATGCTTCTCGATGTTTCTCTTCACATCCTCGTCCGCACGCCGACCGACCGTCGCCGGTTCCAAGGCCCCCGCTAACAACCCACGCGCGAGTGGGCTCCAGGGAATCAGGCCGATGCCATAGGCCTCGCAGGCTGGAATCACTTCTAACTCGATTGTCCGCTCGTTCAAATTATAGAGACTCTGCTCCGACACGAGTCCGAGGAAGTGACGACTGCGAGCGAGTTCCTGCGCTTGGGCTATATGCCAGCCGGCGAAATTGCTGCTGCCGACATAGAGCACCTTGCCTTCCCTGACCAACTGTTCCATCGCCTGCCAAATTTCTTCCCACGGTGTCTCTCGATCGATGTGATGCATCTGATAGAGGTCAATGCAGTCTGTCTTGAGGCGCCGCAAACTCGCCTCGCAGGCCCGCTTGATGTGCAAGGCCGACAAGCGAGACTGATTCGGCCATGAACCCATTCGGCCAAACACTTTCGTTGCCAGGACGACTTTTTCACGCCGTCCCCCGCCCTGGGCAAACCAACGGCCCACGATCTGCTCGGTCCACCCCTCCCCCACTTTCCAGCCATAGACGTCCGCCGTATCGAAAAAGTTGAGGCCCAGTTCCAGTGCCCGATCCATGATGGCGAAACTGTCTGCCTCGCTGGTCTCAGGCCCGAAATTCATCGTGCCGAGACAGAGCCGGCTGACCTTTACTCCTGATCGACCGAGATGAAGATATTCCATACGCACGACCCCTTGTCACACAAGCGAATGAATGATGGTACACAGATGGGACGAATGGAGGACACTCACGACTCCTCCTCTTCGATGTCGTCGATCGACTGTTTCAGCGCTAAAACAAAGGCCTCGGGCTGATCCAGTGCATTCTCCGTCAGTTGGAATTCAGAAACCAGCACACCTGCCTTATCCACAATGATCAACCGATATCCCTGTTTCATCAATAGGCCCCCTCGTGATGCGATGCCATGCGCCACGAGCCTACCATAGTGGAAAGAAGACTTCGATGCCGCGTATTGCGCCATCTAAAATCTTACCCAGGGACAAGTCGTTGCGCCATTTGCCA
>JBDTPK010000837.1:0-1716 GCA_039932735.1 Nitrospirota bacterium | reverse complement strand
GTATGGTCACAGTGGGCCGATAATCCAGACAAAGAGTTGCTGTTTGGGATTCAATATTGGAACACTGGTGAACCAGGATCTGGAATCCCGAACGGTCGTTCATCTTCCGATCTCGATGTGAAACCACCTGATCCATTACTTTCTTGCTGCGGCTGGGGTTTTGTGGGTGGGACGGATAAGAACAACCCATATTCTGGGTGGTACCATGCCGCTTCGACCGTTCGGTTGTCGGTGAAGGATAAGGCCCTCATGGACCAGATTATCAAGGCCTCCCAGGAACTTGTTGCTATGGAAATAAGTCTTGATGGTCGCACGATAACTGGTTTTAAGATTATCAAGGAATAAGCCTTAATAAAATTTAATTCTTTCATGTCCTGTGAAGGAGGACGTAACTATGAAGTTTCATGCAAAAGGCTGGGCCATGGTGGCCGCTGCAGTCTTGGCGGTCTCTACGGTCTCCACCGCACTGGCGATCGAATCATTCCAGGAGCGGTTCGAGTGGGGCGATATGAGCAAACCGACCACCATACAGGGTCGAGTGATTGTGCTTGATCCCTACGATGAGGCAGTCTGGATTAATGTCTCTGTGTTCGGAGGGAATGCTGAGAGCGGCCTCTGGTGGCAGAGGATTCATCCGGGTAAGAACCTCAAGTTTTATGCCGACAAAGGAGCGTGGGAAGAGCTGAAAAAGATGGCCCGTCCTCATGCGGGACCAGCTGCCGCAAAGGAAGTTCCCCCATCATCCGAAGGTGTGCTGATAGAGTTTGTGGCAACAGAACCGGAGCAGAATCACCGTGTGATTTCTTCTGTCAAGAAGCTTCCGGAAGTTGCTGGAACGCCAAGCAAGACTCGAAGTATTTCTGCGCTTCGTCTCAAGGATTGTGCCGGTAAGGACGAAAGTGAGTCTGGATGTGCAGCAGCGAAACAAGGCCTCAATACTTCGCCGAAGTCTCCTGATGGGGCCGCTATTCCCATGCAGTATGATGTGTTGCTCCCAGGTGGAGAGCCCATCGCTGGTTTGATCCCTTGGACAGCAAAGTACAACTTGGGCTCTGCCAAGTGAGCTAAATCAGTCTCTGTTTGTAAAAACGGCATCTCCGAAAGGAGATGCCGTTTTTGTTTGATGGGTTACTGGTCGGAGTCAGCCACCTTGCGCTGTAGATCGGCAAGCCGGTTGAGCGCATCCAGCGGGGTCATCGAAAAGAGGTCGATCTGTCTGACCTCATCTACAATCGGGTGTGCATGGGGAAGTGAAACCTGAGTCGGCCTTTGTTCTGATGACAGAGTGGGAGTTGCGGTCGTCGAGTCGGTTTGTTCAAGCTGCGCAAGTACCTCCTGGGCTCTCTCGATCACGGAGGTAGGCAATCCTGCCAATTTGGCGACATGAATGCCATAACTGCGGTCTGCGCCTCCCGGCACAATTTTACGCAAGAAGACCACGTCTCCATCCCGTTCCTGGACCGCCACGCAATAGTTTTTGATCCCCTCGCGTAACCCTTCCAGTTGCGTCATCTCGTGATAATGAGTGGCGAATAGCGTCCTGGCTCCCAAGTGCCGACGGTCTTGGATATGCTCCGCAATGGCCCATGCGATACTCAGTCCATCGTAGGTGCTGGTTCCTCGGCCAATTTCATCAAGAAGAATCAAGCTGCGAACGGTCGCACTATTCAAGATGTGAGCGGATTCGATCATCTCCACCATGAAAGTGCTTTGTCC
>JBDTPK010000836.1:0-1718 GCA_039932735.1 Nitrospirota bacterium | reverse complement strand
CTGGTAAGACATGGCTCTCTTCGCTCAGATTATTCATGAATGCCGGCGCGCGGTATTCAAGACCGAAGCCCGCCGGGGCCTCTTGTAAGTAAGGCCGATGTCGGCACACGCTCGAACCCCAAGGTCTTCCGCGGCCAATGAATCACGCGTCACGCGATGGTGTTCCAGTCTGCGTGGGACACGCGTGACAGGTCTGTGCTCCCTATCCATGACTTTCCAATCGTACCTGTGCTAGGTATTGACCAACCGAAGTGGGGGAGCTTCATGAGCGAGACGCCTCTCAACCTGCCGATTCTGCAGCACGTATTTCATCCTTCCGACTTTAGCGCAGCCAGCGACACCGCCTTTGCCCACGCGCTGAAAGTCGCGCTGATCGCCAAGGCCACGCTCACCATTTTCCACGTGTCGCCCGACCAGAAGGAAAATTGGACGGAGTTTCCCGGCGTGAGGCAGACACTCGAGCGGTGGGGAATCCTGCCGAAAGACAGCCCCACGTCTGCCGTGCCTGAGCTGGGCATCAAGGTCAAGAAAGTCGTTGCGCAGGACAAGGATCCGGTGAAAGCGGTGCTGGGGTTTCTTGAGCGCCATCCCAGCGACCTGATCGTCCTCGCCACGCAACAGGACAAAGGACGAGTCGAGTGGCTGGAGAACTCCGTCGCCAAACCTGTGGCCAGGAAATCGCGTCAGATGACGCTCTTCATCCCCGCAGGCGTGGAGGGGTTTGTCTCCTTGCAGGACGGCGCCGTATCGCTCAAGAGCATCTTGATCCCTATCGCGCCGATTCCGAAGGCACAGCCCGCGATTCAGGCTGCTGTCCGGATCGCGCAGCGGCTCAACTGCCTCACCGGCCAGTTCACCATCCTGTATGTGGGGGACGATCGCGAGATGCCCGAGGTCACCTGTCCGGAATTGCCGGGATGGGAATGGACGAAGCTGTCGCAGAAGGGCGACATTACGCAGGTAATTGTACAGAGCGCTCGCGGGGTGGAGGCCGATCTCATCGTCATGTCCACCGAGGGGCGCCAAGGGTTTCTCGACGCGCTGCGAGGCAGCAATAGCGAACAAGTACTCCGGCAGTGTAGCTGCCCGTTGCTGGTCATTCCGGCTGATAGCTGGGTCTCGTCGGTGCTGTAGAGGCAATCCGACCGGGTGCGAACGAGAAGGGATGGGAAAGCGAGGGGGTCATTGCTTGATGGTGCCCCTCGGCGCGGACCCGTGGAATGAACAGAGACGCTGACGCATTTGGTAATCCGCTGATGTGATCCGACTAAACAAGGGGGAAGATGATGGCAAAAGACAAGGGGCAGAAAGACGACGGGAACTCGAAACTGACGCGCAAGGAATACGAGAAGGCCTTGCGCAAGCTCCAGGCCGAGCTCTGCCACCTTCAGGCGTGGGTGAAACACAAAGGCTTGAAGGTCATGGTGCTCTTCGAGGGCCGCGATGGCGCCGGGAAGGGGGGCACCATCCGGGCCCTCACGGAGCGCGTCAGTCCACGCGTGTTCCGCCTCGTGGCGCTCTCCGCGCCCTCCGACCGCGAGAAGACCCAGATGTACCTTCAGCGGTACATGGCGCACTTCCCCGCAGCCGGTGAAATCGTCATCTTCGACCGCAGTTGGTACAACCGGGCCGGGGTCGAACACGTCATGGGTTTCTGCACCAAGGAACAGTACGAAGGCTTTCTCAAAAACGCTCCGATTGTCGAAGGGTATATCGCG
>JBDTPK010000835.1:0-1721 GCA_039932735.1 Nitrospirota bacterium | reverse complement strand
AAGCTATGGCGCGTTTGCAAACTTTGTGCCCCCAGCTGAGGAATGGACATCATATAACAATACACAAGGTCCGTTATGGATTGTTGCCATCCTCGGAGATGATCTTACCCCCATCATCGTTATGCATCCTCCCCCTGGGGTTGAGATTACAGACGATCGAGAAGCTGATGGGGCGTTTTATGCGTGGGACGCGAATAGCGGTCGTCTCATGCAGGAGGGGGCGTTCATACATGGGGCTCCCCACTCCTACGCATCATTGGTAGCACTTCCCACATCCAATGCATCTATTGCCAGTGCGACGCCCTGGCCAACAGAGCCTCCGATTACTCCACTCCCTTCCCCAACTATGAGCCAGTCCCGATTAGCAACGTTGGTGCCGGCACTCACAGCACAGGCGATTAGATATCTTACGGCTACCCCGACCCCGTAGAGGTTCAAGGAGATTGATGCTATGCCATCCTTGATGCGCGCACATGTTTTTAAGTGGTCACAGAGGGCAGAGGTCATACGAACCATGCGAATCCATCGGCACTACATACTGATTGGGGCCGCGCTTGCACTGCTTCTTGTCGTCGCAGAGGTCCGAGATCAACGGTCTTATGCGCAATCTGGGCCCGCAAAAGCATTTGGAAGTGTGGAGATAGAAGACACATCAACCACGACCGGGAATGAAATTTCGGGAAGCCCGACCGACCCGATTTTTCTTGGTGCCAGCGCGATGTTTCATTTTCACAAGTATGTCGTTGACGCCCAGCCTCATGGGGTGTTTTTAGCTTTGGATTTTGGCAACAACAAAGCGATCACGGTCGGCATCAATTCCGACGCTGACTCGCAATCCATGAATTTTCCGTATCCAAACCAGCAGCTCGGCTACAATTTTACCGACGCCGACTCATACTATGTTACTCAGGGATTTAGCATGTTGCCGACATCAATACAATGGAATGTGGAGTTTTTCTCGATCAACGATAGCACTCATGCCACGGACGCTGAATTGGGCGTCAGAATGCGGATTGCGAAGGCCTGTCTGCTAACGAATGGTTGTTTACAATACTCGACAGACAAGCTCTTGTTTGAGGCATACAGGAAAATTGGCAATAAAACCGTTGCATTTAAAAGTCTATACGTAACGCGCGCCGAATGGGCAGACGGTCTCCCGGTTACGGTCCACGCGGGATTTGGGACAAGTAATACGCAACCAGATAACCATGTGAACATTGGAGTCAGCGATCTCAAGAAATATTGGTGGGAGATGTCCAATCCTCTTTCCTGCCCCGCGTCTCCATGTGGCTTTTTCACATCTTATAGCACCACCACTTGGGGTGGCTCAAGTGACAATATTATCCCCATTAGCGCCGGGAGCGCTACGAAAGAGCAGCCGCTCCAGATATATCAGCAAAGTCCATTCGCTGGTGCTTTCCTCTTTCCGCCAGTAAATCCTAGTTGTCCCTGGTCAGACTGGAAAATCTGCATGGGAGATGTAGATGGTACACCTTGTGAAATTCCGGCCACTCCCACTCCCACGCCAACGAGCACGGTCACACCGACGGGGACGCCAGATCCCATGCAAGACTTGCCTCTCACCTGCTTCGACAGACCGGTTGGGCAGACAGAAAAGCGTAACATAAATGGGAAAGATTATTGGTGCGCATATTCTCCGTTCGCGTCGTTCCGTCGCAGTAAGTTCATTCCATGGCCGACCGTCCTTGCAAGCTCCGTGG
>JBDTPK010000834.1:0-1722 GCA_039932735.1 Nitrospirota bacterium | reverse complement strand
CCACGATGCCCAGCATCATGATGATGCCCATCATCGACGTGGTGGAGAGGGTGGTATCGGTCAGGAAGAGGATCAGGATCACACCAGGGAAGCCCATCGGGACCGAAAACATGATGATGAAGGGGTCGATCAGCGATTTGAACTGCGCCGCCATCACCATGTATACGAGGACCAGCGCCAGAACCGTCGCAAACAGTAGCCCTTCAAATGTTTCTCGCTGTTGTTGAATCTGACCGGCCAAGCGGATGCTGAACCCGGTGGGGAGTTGGATCTTGGCAATGGCGGCCTCCAGGTCTGCGGCGACGGCGCCGAGGTCCCGGTCTACAGGGTTGGCGGTCACATGGACTACCCGCTGAAAGTACTTGCGGTCGATCTTGACTGGGCCGGTATTAAGCTTGAGCGAGGCGACATTCTTGAGAAGGACCGGTTCTCCGGCTCGTCCGGTTAACACGATGTTCTCGATGTCGCTGAAATCCTTTCGGTGTTCTTCCGCGAGCCAGGCACTGATGTAGTATTCGTTCCCGTTTTGAGGGTCGGTGTAAATGATGGGGTCGGTCGGCCCGTTGCCGTTGAGTGAGAAGAGCACAGCGTTGGCGACGTCCGTTTCGCTGATACCAAGGAGCGCGGCCTTTTCACGATCCACCACCACGTTGACCTCAGGATAGTTCTCCTCGCGACTGACTTCGATATCGGCTAGGCCCGGTATTTGGTGCATCAAGCTTTCAACCTGCTCGATAACCCCACGCGCCTGCTCGAAATCGTAGCCATAGATTTCCACGTCGACGGACCTCTGCGACCCAAAGCTAGTGACTCGTTTGATGAGCCCGCCCGGATCGAAAAACATCGCAACGCCTGGAAAGAGTGTAAGAACTTTGGGCCTGACGTCGTTCATGATTTGTACTTGGTTTCGTGTTCGTTTATCCGGCGTGACGAGATGGACGGAAATACTCGACGTATGGGGACCGGTATTCGGATTGAACAGGGAGGAACGACCCTGGGCTAACACCCCGGTACTGGAGACGATCGTTTCCAACTCCTCGGCAGGGATCTGTGCCCGCAGTATCCGTTCAACCTCGGCTACTTGCTGCTCGGTTTTTTCCACTCGCTGACCGACCGGTCCGCGCAGGACGATACGGAACTGGCTTTCATCTGACACCGGTAAAAACTCCGTGCCGATCTTGGGGGCCAGAGCAAGCGACGCGGCGAAGAGGAGCACGATGCCGGTAAGGAACCGCCAGCGATGGGACAAAACCCAGCGGAGCGATGCCTCGTAGCCCTTGTCCAACGACTCGTACCGTTCGCGGCTCCACTCCATCAAGCGCACGAACCAGGCCGGCATCGAACGGTGAGACTCCTGCTCTGGCTTGAGGAATTTGTAGCAAAGCGCCGGGGTGACCGTGCGGGAGACAAAGAAGGAGGTGAACAGCGAAATCGCGATCGTAATGGTCAGGGGAATCAGGAGCAAACGAGCAATTCCGGCGACGAAGAAAATCGGAAGGAAGACAACAACCGTGGTGACCGTTGAGGCGAGAATGGGCATCGCCACCTCGCGGGCCGCTTCCAGGATCGCCTCCCAGCGGCGGGGCGTGGTGTTGAGATGGCGTTGAATATTCTCCAGCTCCACGATGGAATCGTCGACGAGCCGACCGATCCCGAGGGCTAGGCCTCCCAGGGTGAACACGTTCAGGGTTTGCCCGGAGAAGTACAGCACGATGAAGGTCA
>JBDTPK010000833.1:0-1722 GCA_039932735.1 Nitrospirota bacterium | reverse complement strand
TGGTGAAAACCACTGCCCAGGGATACAGAAAGATGACCTCGATATCGAAAATAACAAACAGCATCGCAAAAATGTAATATCGAACCGGAAAGGGCATCCGAGCATCCGAGAACGGTTCCGCTCCACACTCATAAGTCGAGAGTTTCTCCGATTCTGGATATTTCGGCTGAACCAGACGACTGATAACTAACGACCATATGCCGAACGTCAGCGCGAGGATCACAAAAAACAGAATCGGAAAATATCTGGTCAGATACTCAAGAAGTAACTCAGGACCATCCATGGAACTGGCCTTTCAACACCTTGATATGTAAGGAAGACTGGATTTTAGACTTTGGATTACAGTGATAGCAAGTGTCCAAAAGACCTGTGGAGTCGACCCGAAAGTCCTAGGACCTATCGGACATCGCCTTCGGATGAGACAAAGGAAGTGCGGCCAGATCCGTGTCCTCAGTCCAGGAAAGACCAGAGGTATAGTGATGGTTTCACGTTCCACATGCCAGGACAGGGGTGAATGCTAGACGGGGCACCTAGGTTTCCAGGGATGTGCGAAGTTGCGCCAGGTTCTTGAAGCTGCGGGGCCGGAGCCCAGCCGCGTCGAATCGGCCCCTTCGCCATGCGAGCCGCTATTTGAGTCAGCCCTCGCACGTGGCGCCATTTTGACCCCAGCCAGTGTCAACTTCGCCCTGGGTAGACCCTCAGTGTATCTCATCCTTGAACGAATTGGAGTGAGCATCTCGCCATCTTAGCCTTTCATGGCCTGCAGCGAGATCTTTCGAGCGCGTATCGGAGACAGGAACCGAGAATGAGCTTGCGAGGGAATGATGTGGCTGCGGGCTTGGGTGGATGACCTCAAAATGGCCGACTGATTGAAATCATCCCGCGGTCGCCCGACCTAACAGGCAGGTTTTCGACAGCACGATAGTCATGGAGCGGCTCGCTTCCGCTCTGGCTCCGAGCCGGCACGTCCGGCGTGGGTCTGAAGGATGGCGTGGAGGCCCTTCTCAGCTGTGGCAGTCACAGCGATGACGCCGCGAAACGTGGGTATCGGTTGATTGAAGAAAAAGGGGTTCCCGTCCGCGTCTCTGATGACTCCGCCGCTTTCTTCGATGAGCAGGACTCCGGCAGCCACATCCCATTCGTGTTGAGGTTCGATGGTCAAGGCAGCTTGGACGCGACCGACAGCAACCAGGGCCAGTGCGTTGGCGATGGAGGGCATGGGACGGCACGGAGTGGTCTCGGCGAGCGTCGACCATCGATCAATCCGAAATTCCCACGCACCGACCATGATGACGGGCTCGAACACAGGAGAAGGTAAGAGCGTGACGCGTGCCCCGTTTACAGCTAGTCCACCGCCGCGTACCGCAGTGAAAAGTTCGTCGGTCGAGGGGTTGAGGATTGCGGCAACGAGCGGCACGCCCTGTTCTATCAATGCGGCTGAGATGCAGAACTCCGGCATCCGATTTACCAAGGCCTTTGTGCCGTCGATGGGGTCCACAATCCAGACGCGCCGATTGGTGAGTCGAGCCGGGTCGTCGGGAGACTCTTCCGAGAGCCACCCATCCTGTGGAAACTCCCGACGCTGCATCTCATGCAGGATGCGGTTGACCTCGAGGTCTACAGTGGTGACCGGCGAACGGTCCGGCTTCGTGTGCACCTCGAATCCATCCCTGACCAATTCACGCACCTTCGCGCCGGCCTTCCGGACCGCTTCGACCAACA
>JBDTPK010000832.1:0-1724 GCA_039932735.1 Nitrospirota bacterium | reverse complement strand
CGTCAGGGCCTGTCGTGTTGCATGTGGAGTGAGATCTCAACGGGTCGATTTAAGGGCTTGGGTTCAAACGTTTAATGCAACGAGGTGATTAATGATCTCGATCGGTTTCTTCCACCGTCGCACGGCGTGGGAGCGGTTATTCCTCGCTCGCTGTATCCGCTTAATTGCACGAGGCGAGACCTGGGCAAGCGCTGGTTCTTTGGGATTCTGCGGCATCGCTGCGTAGGTGATCTTTCTTGGAACGTTAACGGTAAGAAGGGAATAGTATGGAAAAGCAAGGCCGCGACCAGGAATTATTCTCCTTTCTGGCATTCGTAGCCATCACTGTCGCGCTGGTAGCATTCGCGCTTCCTGCTCAAGCACGGGATAAGAGTGGCGTCTTAAAGGCCAGTGATCTCATCGGGATGAACGTACAAGGCCCCGACGGAAAGAATCTAGGGGACATTAAAGATTTGGTCATTGATCCTGAAGAAGGTGGTGTCGTGTATGCCGTCCTCGAATTTGGAGGATTTGCTGGAATCGGGGACAAATACTTTGCAGTGCCGTGGGAAGCACTGCAGATGGATCACTCGAACAAAATTCTTTCGCTGGATGTACACAAAAAAGATCTGAAGAATGCACCAGGTTTTGATAAAAATAATTGGCCGGACCTGAGTCTCTCAGAGGTTCTCATCTACGAGTTTTACGAAATCCCTCAACCTGATCGAGACCACAGATTGCAATTTAAGCGATAGCGAGGACAGGTCCGTTGTGCGTCACCAATTCGCCAATTGTGATTTGCTCTCTCGGCTGCCCTTTTGACTGGTGAGGATGAATGCATCATGATCTTCTCAGGGTTACTGTGCGTACTGGATTTGTCGAACCACGAACAATAACTGGCTCTTCTGCTGTGTGCTGGCTCAGGAAGAGGGAAGCATGAAACGTCCACGGCCAATTGCCATGGTTGGGGGAACATTTGGCTCGCTGATCGAATTTGCTGGTCCTTGCTCGGCACAAATAATTTCACTCCGAGATGGGCCAGAGAATCAATCTCCACAGAATCCACAAACGGGACAGGCGCAACCCCCTTTACCGGCTCTTGGGGTTCCGGGTTGTTTAATAATTCCTCTGACAACCCCAGGATTTAAGGACGTCTCCATGATCTCTGGTCCTGAAAGATCGTCGGGCATAGCCGGTCGAAAGCCTCCGGGTATGTCAGGAGGACTCCCCTTAAAAGCCCCAATGGGTCCGAGGACTCATCAGACAGTTACGTGCGCCCTCCTATGATTGGTCCGTTGTTTTGCGATCCGTCGATTAATATTATCCGCTAAGAAGTTCCTGAACAGATCCAGCGATCGATGTGATCAGATATCGGGTGCATAAAAGTATCGCATCGTACACGCATGCGCTCATGCATGAGTTCGTGTTGGTTCCTGATCGTAACGAGGCCATATGCTTACAACCACGTTTCCGGCCAGGGGAATCGAGGGGGACTGTCAGGCAGAAACCAGCCCAAGGCCCCAGGGCTGATTTTTTGCACAACTCAAACAAGGGATGTTCCTAGCTGTGCAAGTTGGAAGATAAAAGTAAGGCGAAATTCTGGTCCTCTCGTCTTATTCGTGGCAGAGAAGCAGGAATATCTATCGATAATTCGAGCGATAGGATGAGTCTAATACTTGGCAGAACGGGGTAGAGCCGTCTAATTCAGAGGGATGAACGGTACGCAATGGAAATGACATGGGAAA
>JBDTPK010000831.1:0-1724 GCA_039932735.1 Nitrospirota bacterium | reverse complement strand
GCATTCAGATTCACCGACCTTCGTTCAGACTCATTTTCGGATTGGAAAAGACTGAGGTTTGTTCCCTGCATTTAATGGGCGGTTGAAACAAGGCCGGGAGGCATGTCGATCGATAGGTCTCGTTGTTCACTCCACAGATGAGCACCCATGTCACACATGCCATGGAAGCGAGAGCCTTCTTCGATCGCAATGACTGGGGTTTGAATATCGCCCACAAGAATGCCGGACTTCATGATCTGAATCTTTTCAATGGCAGTGATGGTGCCATGGATCTTGCCGCTATTCATGAGAGTTCCAACTGACACGATGCCCTCGATGACGGCATGCTCTCCGACGATTAACGCTCCGGTCGTATAGATCTCCCCTTTGACGCGTCCATCAACCCGAATGGTGCCATCGAAACTCATCACTCCCTTGAAGTCTGTGCCTTTCCCCAGAAACGTAAAATTCTCGCTGCTCTGTTCGGCTTGCTGGCCCCGTTCCTTCATTGCCCACATGATCGCCTCCGCAGTCTCCTCACGCGCATGGATAGCCGCTTAGCGCATGAATAATGTATAGTAAAATACCTAGATAATAATATGTCCCTAACCATTGACTCGTTTGATATTCGGGGGCGTGATCACGCCGATAGAGAGCAGAGGGGTCTCACGAGGGAGCTCGCGCACACCGTGAGCCATTTCGAGCGCACCGTTGAACAGCACGCCATCTTCCATTGAAAGCATGGGCGTCTTGATACTCCCGTTCATGACGGCCGGAGTCCGGAGCTTGACGCACTCTTTCGCAATGACATCCCCAGTGATCTTTCCTTTGCACACGACGGTTCCGGCTGTAATTTTTGCCTGGATGACGGCCTCTTCACCAATCAACAGCACACCATCAGTATGAATTTCCCCGTCGAGATATCCGTCAATCCTCACCGTGCCGCTGTAAGAGATTGTGCCCTTAAACTCGACACCCGTTCCCACAAATGCACTAACGTCCCCAGCTCCCTCAGTCCCTATTGAATTGGCAGCGACCATAACAGCCTCTTTGCCTTTCTGCTCGCTTGAGCTCTTCTCTATTTTTTTCTCCTGCCCCCACATGAACGGGCCTCCTCGAGTTGATGACCCCACTATTCCAGTACGACTGTGACCCTGTTATTGAGTTCTGGGGAAATACTCGATCGGAATGAACATGGCCACGGGTACGTATACGCAACAAGTGTGCCTCTAGCTCTTCCAATTCCATTGGGCCATCTGCTGGCCTATGAAGCAGAAATGAGGTGCGGATTAATTCAGAAGTGTCTCGAGAATTCCATCGAGTTCAGGAGGAGAAAAATAATGAATGACAATTTTCCCGCCACGTCTTCCATTTTGGATCATGACTTTGGTACCCAATCGTTTTTGCAATCGCTCTTCAACATCAGACCACGGTGTTCGCCGTAATTCCTTTATTCCTCGCTTCTTTGTCACCGGTGAGGATTCTAAGAGCTTTTCGGTCTCTCTCACCGACAACCCGTTTGCGAGCACCAGTTTGGCGACTTTAAGCTGTTCATTTTGGTCTGGAATACCGAGAATGACTTTGGCATGTCCCATGGAAATCTGATTTGTTTCAATCATCTGTTGGACCTCTGAGGGAAGCTGTATGAGACGCACGATATTGGCGATTGATGATCGCTCACAACCGACCCGTCGCGCAATTATGTCCTGAGTCAGTCCAAATTCGTTCATCATCCGATGGTAGGC
>JBDTPK010000830.1:0-1725 GCA_039932735.1 Nitrospirota bacterium | reverse complement strand
CGCGCATTGCCGGGAATCGGTCCCAAGACCGCCGCGCGACTGGAACCGCTCGGACTCAAGACAATCGGCGAGCTGTTGGACCAACGGTGGGATCAACCCTTGCGTTATATCTTCGGCACCCGACTCCACTGGATTCGAGAACTGGCGCGGGGAATCGACCATGAGCCGGTGGTGGCTGATCGGGAATCCAAAAGCCTCAGCCACGAAACCACTTTCGAACAGGATACGCATGATCGTCCTTTTCTTGAGCGAACCCTGCGCCGCTTCCTCCGCGACCTGGCGCGGGATCTCCGACAGGAAGGATTGGCCGCCGGATCCTGTACGGTGAAGCTGAAAAACGCCCGTTTTGCCATCACCACCAAACAGAATCGGTTTCCCCACCCGTTGAACTACGATCCCGACATGTGGCCGACCATCCAACAAGCACTGCGAGAACTCATTCGGCCCGGCACGCAGTACCGATTAGTTGGGCTCACGGTTTCTTCCCTATCCCCCGCACCCTCCGGACTGTTCGACCAACGGCGCGTAAAAGCCATCGAAACGATGGACTCGCTGATCGCCAAGCATGGGTCCTCGGTGATTGGGCTAGGCGGCGTGAACCGTGACGACGAGTGACAGTCTATCTCTTTCCATCCGCGTGCACAGTCGGTATGATGGGGGCATGCCTGCAAAGATCCTGATCAAGGAGCAACTCGCTCCGCTCTTGCAGCAAGCCCACGCACAGAAAAAACGGATCGTCTTTACCAACGGCTGTTTCGATCTCATGCACGTGGGCCATACCCGCTACCTTCAGGCTGCGAAGGACCTTGGCGATCTGCTGGTCGTCGCTGTCAACAGCGATGCGTCCGTCAGGAGTCTGAAGAAAGCACCGGATCGGCCGATCGTCTCGGATACACAACGGGCGGAAGTGGTCGCCGCGCTCAGCTCGGTCGATTATGTGATTCTATTCGACGAACCGGACCCTCACAGCCTGATCGAGACCTTGCAACCGGATGTCCTCGTCAAAGGCGGAGATTGGGCCGTAGAGCGCATCGTCGGCCGCGAGATCGTCGAAGCGCGCGGTGGGGTGGTCCGGACCATTCCCTTGGTCCCCGGCGTCTCTACCACGTCACTGATTCAACGTATTCGTTCAACCACAACCTAAGCCGTCGCAGTGTCCGATACTATCCACACCCCTTCAGCATCCCAATGGTTCGTTCCTGTCGCCGCAACATTGGCAGGCAAGGCAGGCCGTCCCTCTATCACCGGCTTGCACGGCTCTACCGCTGGGCTTGCGCTCACCACGCTCCTGCATCCTCAGGTCGGCACACTGGGGAATCAATCGTGGCTGATCGTCACTGGGTCGGACGAGGCGGCTGAACGCCTCTTTGATGATCTGCACTTTTTTCACGACCTCATCGGTCTTCAGACGACGTCCCTCGCCCTGTTTCCGAGATGGGAAACCTTGCCCTACGAGGGCAGCGCGCCCCATGTCAGCCTGATCGCGCGCCGGATGAATACCCTGCATCACATCCGAACAGCCCCACAGACGTGCCTGGTCACCTCCCTCTCAGCCCTCATGCAACGGCTGGTGCCCGTCGCGACCTTCACCCACACCACGCTCCAACTCAAGCGAGGCGGCACGGTCGAACGAGAGGTCCTCACCGGAGGACTCTTGCGCCTCGGTTACCGCCGGGTCTCGGTGGTGGAAATCCCTGGCGAGTTCAGTATTCGAGGCGGCATTGT
>JBDTPK010000829.1:0-1728 GCA_039932735.1 Nitrospirota bacterium | reverse complement strand
GCACTGAAGCGCATCGACGAGGAAACGCGGGATAAGGTTCGTCCTATCCGTCCCTCATTGACGGTGACACCGCCTCCGACTGCACAGAAGCCTACAACACCGTAGAAGGAACGTTATGGAAAAAGAACATATTCTCATCGTCGACGATGAGGAGGGCCTGTTACATCTTATGAAGATGCGGTTGACCGCTATGGGTTTTGTGGTGACAGGGTGTACCACTGGTCTCGAAGCCCTTACCGCCGCCAAGAATAACCGCTTCGACCTTGCCATTACTGATCTCCGTCTTGGGAATGAAGATGGATTGGATGTGACAGAAGAACTACTACGGATGCACCCGGGCCTGCCGGTTATTATCCTGACTGCTCACGGGAGTATTCCGAACGCCGTGGAGGCGATGCAGCGGGGCGCCTTCGGGTATCTCACCAAACCGTTCGATGACGAAGACCTCAAGGTCAAGATCGAAGAAGGGCTCTCTCCGGAACGCATGAGAGGCGAGATCAAGCGACTGAAGTCTCTCGTCAACGAACTCTATGGGATGGACAACATCGTCGCGCGGAGTCCCGCGATGCAACGCTTACTCCAACAAGTCGTGCAGGTGGCAGACTCCGACGCGACCATTCTCCTCTTTGGAGAAACTGGCACCGGCAAAGAAGTATTTGCGCGTGTCATTCATTCGAACAGCCGACGGGGTAAAGGGCCATTTGTTGCCGTCAATTGCGCAGCCATTCCCGACACACTCTTCGAATCAGAACTGTTCGGACATGTACGCGGAGCCTTTACCAGCGCCCATGGTGCGAAGAGAGGCCTGTTTCAAAGCGCCAACGGCGGCACGCTTTTTCTCGACGAGATCGGCGAAATGCCCCTCTCGATGCAGGTCAAGCTGTTGCGGGCTGTGCAGGAACGAGAAGTCCGTGAAGTGGGTTCCGAAATCACCACGAAGATCGATGTACGGATTATCGCAGCAACCAATAAAGATCTTGGCGAAGCGGTCAAGAGCGGGGCATTCCGGAACGATCTGTACTATCGCATTTCCGTCGTCCCGCTATTTATCCCGCCACTTCGCGACCGCCGAGATGATATTCCTTTGTTGGCTCAACAGTTTCTGACGGCGAGTGCGAAACGGGCGAACAAGGACTTGCGTGGGTTTACACCGGCCGCCCTCACTCGTCTCCTCACGCATCCTTGGCCCGGCAACGTCCGCGAATTGGAAAATGTTGTCGAAAAGGCCACCGTCATGACGCGCCAAGACATGATTACCCCAGACCTCTTGCCCGCGATGAGCACATCACCGGACTCGTCGATGAAACCGCTGACTGAGGCGAAGGAAGAGTTTGAGAAAACCTATCTCAAGAACGTCCTGCAACTCACCGGCGGCAATATCTCACGCGCCGCCCAATTTGCCGGACGCTATCGGGCAGACTTCTATAAAATGCTCAAAAAATATGGGTTGCACCCCTCAACCCTGAAGGCCAAAGCGGAAGCCGATCTTGGAGAGCTGGAAGAGGAGGGCGATTTCACGGAAGTCGAACGCTAGGAGCCTGTCCGAGTAATGGCTGACAATGAGTCACAGGAGGTCTGTTCCAGCGGAGCCCCACAGCGAGCGGCAGCGATTCCGGTACCCTCCGTTGTGTGCGGCTGATGGGCGTGCCAGAGGATAGGATGGCATGGGGTTGACGGGATTCACCCTCTGGCTCCGGCCAATTTCAGCAGGTTGTGCGCGCTGCAGAC
>JBDTPK010000828.1:0-1730 GCA_039932735.1 Nitrospirota bacterium | reverse complement strand
GGCAACGGAGCCTTGGTCGCGACCAGTTTGACCCAGAGGGCATCCCCGGCCCTGAAATACGACGTCGCGTTCGCCTTGCGCAATGCGTCCATGCTGGGCTGTTCCGTTCCAGAGGCTGCTTTGGTGAAACCCGGCAGCTCAAATAGGACCCATGACCCCTGGTCCATTTTGGCCAGACCGCGTACGCTAACCCTTGATTTGCCTCGCCATGAGCGTCTGCATCATCCGAGACGTTGCTTGATTTCGGCCAGAGTAAGCCGCTGTTCCTTGAGTTTCTGAATGACCGCGCAACGCTGCACCATGTCCGGCGCATAAAGTTGGTAACCCGATGCGGTCACATCTGCTACTTCCAGCAGTCCTTCCGAAGTCCAGTATCGAACCGTTGGTACGGTGACGCCAACGGCCTTTGCGAGCGCACCAATCTTTAAGAGGCCGGCGGCATCCGGTTCTGCCACGGCTGACTCGCCACGCGCAGCTTTCAAGTAGATGTCGAGTGATCTTTCCGCCGCCTTCGCAACCAGCACATCGAAGTCGCCCCGCGAACCACCCAATTGGGCACGCTCCAGTGCGCCAATATAGGCCAAGCGGTCACGTGTCCGAATGATTGCCGGAGGGTAGCCGCGCATGAGCAACAGAAGGTTCATCAGCAGACGCGCCGTGCGCCCGTTGCCATCAACGAACGGGTGAATCGTCACCAGCCGGTAGTGTGCTTCCCCCGCGAAGGCGACGGGATGCAGGGAATTCTTTGCGGTGAGCCATTGTAAAAACTCGTGCATCAAATCGGGAACCTTCATCAGATTTGGCATCACGACGGCTGAACCCGAAATTCGCACCGGCACATTTCTGTAGCGTCCGGCATTGACATCATCAACACCACGAAGGATTAACCCGTGAAGTCCTAGAACATCCCGTGATGTGAGTTGTGACGGTTTTCTTCGGATGAGCGTATTCACGGCGTCAATCGCCAGCGAATGGTTTCTCGCTTCCAGATGCTCCCGAAGGCTTTTGCCGCCAACGGTTAGACCCTTCTCGATCACGGCGGCTGTCTCACGCCGCGTGAGGGTATTGCCTTCAATCGCGTTGCTGGTGTAGGTCAGTTCGACCCGGAACCACTCATCGAGATTGCGGACAAGCGCGGCGGGCAGCGGACGGTAGCCGTCCAGTTCCTTCTTCTTTGTCGTCAACTGGCCGTAGTTCATGGAAAGCACGCTGATGCACCGCTAACCATAAAGTATCACGTAACAGTTTAGGAGCCTACCTGCTGACCGCTATGCTGGCTTGCAGATCCGTTGGACGAACAATCGGCAACGGAGGCTTGGTCACGACCAGTTTGACCCAGAGGGCATCCCCGCCCCTGAAATAAGACGTCGCGTTCGCCTTGCGCAATGCGTCCATGCTGGGCTGTTCCGTTCCGGAGGCTGCTTTGGTGAAACCCGGCAGCTCAAACATGACCCATGACCCCTGGTCCATTTCGGCCAGACTGAGAGAGACTTGCTGTCTTTCGGTCTTCACCAGGATCTCGGTGCCGGCACGCACAGTGCTCTGGTTGCCGGTGATCTTGAATTCCTTGCCATTTCGAACCAGCGCGATGGGCCCCTGCGGAGCAGGACGAGCGGCTGGAGCGGCACTAGGGGCTGGAGCAGGACGAGCGGCCGGAGCGGCACCAGCTGGACCGGCACCAGCGGCTGGACGATTTCCACCGATCGAAGAGAGCAAAGCGAACCGAGCGG
>JBDTPK010000827.1:0-1730 GCA_039932735.1 Nitrospirota bacterium | reverse complement strand
CTCGTGGGAGAGGCGCTCAAAGATTACAAACCAAGACGGGGCACCCATGGTCGACGCACGGTATTTTGGCGACGGTTTGACGAACCTAAACCCGAGTGACCTTAAAGGGAAACTCATCGCCATCGAAGGCACCGACGGAGTCGGTCGCTCCACGCACATCGAGATGTTGCAGGAGTGGCTGGAGGTGCAGGGTTACGGTGTTGTCACGACGGGCTGGACCCGTTCCAATCTCATGTCGAAGGCGATTGAGCTGGCTAAAGAAGGCAACATTCTCGACCGATGGTCCTTCAGCCTCCTGTACGCCACCGACTTTGCGGATCGCCTCGAACACGAGATTATACCCGCGCTTCGCTCAGGCTTCATCGTCTTGGCCGACCGGTATATCTACACGGCCCTTGCCCGCGATTTTGTGCGCAGCGGAAACCGCCAGTGGGTGAGAGACGTCTTCGGCTTTGCCTTAATGCCTGATCTCGTCTGCTACATGCGTATCGATATCGAAACACTCGTGCTACGCGTCATCGAAACCAAGGGGATGAACTATTGGGAATCGGGAATGGATCTTCGCCTCGGCAGCGATCTCTATGACAGCTTTAAGAAGTACCAGTCACTTCTGATCGAAGAGTTCGACAAAATGGCAAAGGAATTTCACTTCGAAGTGATCGATGCCAGAAAATCTCCTGATGAGATTCAAACCGCACTGCGCAGCAAAATTCAACCACTCCTCACCACCAGCCTACAAAGCAAACCGCTGCCCTCAGACCACCTCATCCAGCCCACCCCATCCGTCTAGCGACGCTCGACAGGCAAGGCAAGATGGGAATCCAATCTCTCCCCGTCCTGCCTTTCGCGCAATTCAATCGCCATCGTGCATGGTGCCAGCGGGCTTTTTCAGCATCCTGCTAGCGAGGTGCGCTGCATCCATTTTGATTCAATTAGAATCAAATTCGATTCAATGTGAGGCTGGTTGCCGAGGCACGTTGCGCGACAGCTTCGCGAAACCCAATAAATCCAACGGATACACCGGCACGAGCCTTGAGCAGGATCCCCTGGCACGTCGATTGCGATTCAACATGGTCAAACAATAGTCACCGCAATCATCCAGAAGGAGATCCATCATGTATAAGAATTCTACTCTGCTCGCAATCGGCACGGTGCTGCTACTCTCACTGTACTCTGTCGATAGTGGTTCTGCGTTCCAGATCGTCAACGGGCCACCGGCGGTGGACTTCTTGACGGTAGCGGAAATGAACGGCTGGACAGGAGTGCCGTTGCAAATGGTCAGCTTCCTCGTCGGAGCCGGTCTCATCGTGCTGATCGGTCTCGGCATCAGAAGATTGCGACACCATCACCGCGGGTATCAATCGTAGACGGCAGATACATTCCCTTGTGGAACTAGGGCCTGAGATCTCCGTGGAGGTCTCAGGCCCATTCTATTTATGGGAACATCACCTGCTGCTCTGTCTGGTTTATCTCGTTCGTTTCATTACACCATGCACACGAGACAGACCGAAGAGACCAAAGAAACCAGACAGACTATTATCAGGCTGCGGAACAACCCAGTTGACGCTCAAATTCCGCGGTGTTCTTACGCGCGGCGTTGACCCATAAACAACTCGCAGGATGCTCAAAGAGGCTGTCCAGCAAGGCCGCAGCGTAAGAAGAGGCGAGGCGTATACTTCGGTACGTTGAGCCTCTGAGCGACGCGAGAACGCCGCTGGTGGACTTTTTCA
>JBDTPK010000826.1:0-1734 GCA_039932735.1 Nitrospirota bacterium | reverse complement strand
GGTGTGTGATGCGGACAGAAATTGGCTGTTTCGGTTCGTATGCGAATCGGCCTAACCAATGTTCGATGGCGCAGTGAAATTGGCTAACCCAATAGTAGAAGGCGCATCGCAAATGAATCCAAACAAGGCTCTTTGGGAAAAGGGAGACTTCACTCGCATCGCCGAAACCATGAGAGCAAGCGGCGAAGCGCTCATCGCAGGCTTAGGCATTACGAAGGGGCTTAAGGCCCTGGACCTCGGATGCGGAGATGGAACGACGGCCGCGCCTGCGGCAAAGCTCGGGGCGGACGTGCTCGGTATCGATATCGCGAGCAATCTTGTCGATGCGGGGAACAAGCGGGTGTCAACCCTTGGCTTGAAGAACTGCAGGTTTCAGGAAGGTGACGCGAGCAATCTGCACGATCTGAAGGATGACACGTTCGACCTCGTCGTCAGCATATTCGGGGCCATGTTCGCGTCGAAGCCCGTTGATGTTGCCAGGGAGATGATGCGCGTAACCCGGACCGGAGGCAGGATCGTCATGGGGAACTGGATTCCCAACGATCCGACGCTAGTCGCGCAGATCTTAAAGATCAGCTCCTCATACTCACCGCCGCCGCCAGAAGGCTTTGTCAGTCCGATGACGTGGGGTATCGAGGGCAACGTAATCGAAAGGTTCAGAGGCGCGGGTATATCAAGAGAATAAATCTCATTCGCCAAAGACACATGGGTCTTCAACTATCCTGGCCCCGCATCCGGGTTCGTAGACGCGTTCAGGAACTATTACGGCCCGACCATGAACGCCTTTGATGCAGCGGACAAGAACGGTCGAGCTTCCGATCTGATGAGGGAACTTAAAGAACTGTTCGCCCGCCAGAACACTGCGTCGGATAAGAATACGACCTCGATCCCGGCCACGTTCCTGCGCGTCACGGTCATGGTCTGAGAGCGCAGGGCCCTTGGGTGCGGCCGAACGACCGCGATTGGCTTTCTCGGCCCCCTGAGACTGTCGTTACCGCCGAACAACGTCTTGCAGGACGACGCGCCGCGAGCGGCGCGCGCCTGAAGCCGGAAGTTTAGATAAGAGAGCAAAATAGCATGCCAACGATTTCCATGTTTTACGGGATTCTCATTCGGATGTTCTTTCGAGACATCGAGAAACATCACGTGCCACACATACATGCCGATTACCAAGGCCAACTGGCAGTGTACTCAATTCCTGCCGGAACGCTTCTGGCCGGCGGTCTGCCCTCGAATAAGCACAAATTGGTCGTCGCATGGATCGAGATTCATCAAGAAGATTTGCTTGCTGACTGAGACTTGGCTGTTAATGGGAAGACACCCTTTCCAATCAAAGGACTTGACCAATGAGAATTGCGGAACTCCAGGCACAACCAGACTGGGTGCTCTCCATTGTGGCAGACGATGGCCGTGTTGGCCGATTTGATGTGAGCCCCTATCTTCAGTATGAGGCGTTCGAGGCGCTTCGGGACCAGGCCGAATTTGTGAAGGTTGTCAATGGCGGGTACTTTGTCGAATGGGATTGTGGCGCCGACTTGTCAGCGGACACGATCGAGGCACGGTGGCAGGTTGTTGGAAAGTAGTCCGGCAAACAACGGCCTAATAAATCGCTCCAGCGGACTTCGCTCACGCTCCGCCGCTCCACCGTTATGCGGCGGAGAACAGCGCGAGCAGAACTTCTAGGTATGAAGGTGAAAGAACTCATCGAGCTACTTCAAGCCGATGGATGGTGTC
>JBDTPK010000825.1:0-1737 GCA_039932735.1 Nitrospirota bacterium | reverse complement strand
TGGTGGCGTTGTACAACCAGGCGCTCATGCTCGTCTTCATGCCGATCATGGAGCCCTTTGGGTTGGTAGCGTTGGAAGCCATGGCTTGTGGCACTCCGGTTATAGGGGTGCGCGAAGGCGGCGTTCGGGAATCGGTGCTTGATGGGCAAAGTGGGATTCTTGTCGATCGCGATCCCACAGAATTGGCCGAGGCAATTGACCATCTTGTCCAGAACCCTGATGTGCGGAATCGATTAGGTCGACAAGCAGGTGTATACGTGCGCAGCCAGTGGACATGGGCCCAGAGTATTGACTGCTATGAGAAGGAAGTCGAAAAACTGTTGACTGGGAGAAACATAACAAACACGAGTAGCAACCCGTCGAAGGTTGTAACGACGACAGGCGTCAAGGGGAGAGCGCTAGTCAATTGACAGGGTCAATCACGAGGCTTTGCTTGTCAGCCTCTTATTTGCTTCTTAATGGGAACTACTCTGTATTGCCACAAGCAAGCCCCTCCCTCCCAATGCCCCGGTACCATGCGTGGTCGACAAAAGCGACGTAGGCGGCCCTGACTAGCTCCTGTTCGAATGCGCCCTGGGACAACATGTAGAGATAGACGTGGCCGTGTGGGAAAAACTGTTAACATGAAACCCGCGAGTTGGAAGACGAAAAACGAAAGAAAGTTCAAAATTTTTTCTCAACGGATCGACTGGGTGTCGGTGAGTGCATGATTGGATTCAGCGGCTCCCTGGATGAGTAGATGCGTGGGAGTGAGTTAAGGTCATGGTCGCTTTGGCATGTACCGTCCGCATCTTCGATAGGTCTGCAAACAGAGTCTCCTATGCCTCGAGTCTCAATCATCATCCCCACATATAATTGTGCCCGCTATCTCGGGCGGACCATTGACTCGGTCAGTGCGCAAACATACAAGGATTACGAAATTATTATCGTGGATGATGGTTCCACAGACGACACGAAAGATGTCGTTACGCAATATGGTCGGAAGGTGAGGTATTTCTATCAACAGAATCAGGGCGTTTCAGCGGCAAGAAATCATGCCATATCGAAAGGAAGCGGAGAATTGCTTGCCTATCTGGATGCGGATGACATGTGGTATCCGGAAAAACTTGAAAAACAGGTCGCCTTTCTAGATGCGCATCAGGAGTGTGGGATGGTTCATGGCGAGATGTCTGTTATCAATGAACAGGATGAAATCCTTCACGTTCGTTTTTATGAGGAAACAAAGCGGTCTGTTCCACAAGGGTATTGTCTGAAAACATTGCTCTTGCGCTGTCATATTCAACCCGTAACCGTGGTCGAACGGCGGAGTTCTTTTGACCGCGCGGGAGTCTTTGACACACGACTTCCCATTGCACAAGACTACCTTCATTGGATCATGATTGCAGCAGAAGGCCAAGCAGTAGGCTTCCTTGCAGAGCCCCTAGGAAAATATCGTTGGCGAACTGGTAGCCTGATGGGAAGCCCCCCCCGTTTATTGGAGGATTATGTCCGAATATGCGATATCCTCCTTCACGAGAAAGCAATCGGGTCTACGCATGGAGACGAATGCGCTGACATCCTTCGCGCTCGCTCGTATAAGGTGCAGCGAGAGCTGGCTTATCTTGATCGCATTGACGGACGCCGCGAGTCCGCCAGACGACGACTCGCCAATATGATTAAAGAATCGCCCGGTCAGTTCGAACTCTATGTGGATTTGTTGAAGGCATACCTTCCCGCAAGTTTGTTCTCGAGATCACA
>JBDTPK010000824.1:0-1739 GCA_039932735.1 Nitrospirota bacterium | reverse complement strand
GGACGGCAAGTGCCGGTTATCCCCACACACTTGGATCGTGTCTGGGGCAGCCTCTTCAGCTTTGAGCGCGGTCGCTTCATCACGAAATGGCCGGAGCGCATTCCATATCCATTGACGGTGTCTTTTGGCACACCGTTGTCATCGGATACGCCGGCGCACGAGCTCCGCGACGCGGTTCGCACACTCGGAGAAGAGGCGTGGCGCTTGCGAAAATCCTCTCGTCGTCCACTGCACCGTGAATTCATCCATGCCATGAGACGGCATCCCTTCCGCTTTGCCATGGCAGATCAAACCCGCCCATACGTGTCGTCGCTCCAAGCCCTGATTGGATCCATCGTACTCGGCCGAGTGCTTCGGCCACATTGGGAAGAGCAGCGGAATGTGGGTATCCTCCTCCCGCCGACCGTCGCCGGCGCATTGATCAACGTAGCTGCTCCACTCTGCGGGAAAACCAGCGTGAATCTGAACTATACGGTCGGCAAATCCGGCCTCGAAGCCGCCGTGCGACTCGCCGGTCTTCGCACGATCGTCACCAGCCGAGTCTTCGTCGAAAAGGCCAAGTTAGAATTGCCGGAGGGGCCATCGATTATTTGGCTGGAGGATGTCGCCCGCACCATCGGCACAGGCCATAAACTCGTCGCGAGTCTCCTTGCCCTCTGCGCCCCAGCGCGGTTGATCGAACGGGCCTGCGGGCAGGACCGACCGCTGACAATGGACGACGTAGCCACCATCATTTTCAGCAGCGGCAGCACGGGGGAACCGAAAGGTGTGATGCTCTCTCACTTCAACGTCGACGCCAATGAGCAGGGAGCGAGTCAGGTCCTTCATCTCTTTCGAAACGAGCGAGTGCTTGGCATTCTTCCGTTCTTTCATTCATTCGGCTATCTCGTTTTCTGGCTCGTCATGTTCAACAACGCAGGAATGGTCTTTCATCCCTCCCCCCTCGACGTCGCCGCCGTCGGCGAACTCGTGCGTCGCTATCGCCTCACGTTCCTCGTCACCACGCCGACCTTTCTCCAGCTGTATCATCGCCGTTGCACCCCGGAGCAATTCAGCTCGCTACGCGTGGTCCTGACCGGCGCTGAGAAACTTCCGCCCAGGCTCGCACAGGCATTTGAAGATCGATTCGGTATCGAACCCATCGAGGGTTACGGCATCACCGAATGTGCTCCCGTCGTCGCCGTCAATTGTCCAGACTTCCGGGCCGCTGGATACTTCCAACCGGCCTCACGACGGGGAACAGTCGGCCAACCGCTGCCTGGCGTGTCTCTGCGCATTGTTGATCCAGACAGCTTCGCCCCATTGCCCCCCGACGCGCCTGGGATGTTGCTGGTCAAAGGTCCCAACGTCATGAAGGGCTATCTGGGACGGGAGGATCTGACGGCCAACGCCATGCGCGATGGCTGGTACATTACCGGCGACATCGCGAAGCTGGACGAAGACGGGTTCTTGACGATCACCGATCGGCTCTCGCGCTTCTCGAAGATCGGCGGCGAAATGGTGCCACATGGCCGCGTGGAAGAAGCGCTGCAACAGGCCGCCGGCGCTGAGACGCAAGTCTTTGCCGTGACCGGCATTCCGGACGAAAAGAGGGGTGAGTGCCTGGCGGTGCTGCACACGCTGGATGACGCCCGTATCCCCGAGATCCTCGGTCAACTCGCCGCCGATGGCCTCCCCAACCTCTTTATCCCTTCCCGCGCCAACTTCGTCAAAGTCGAGGCCCTCCCGGTGCTAGGGAC
>JBDTPK010000823.1:0-1747 GCA_039932735.1 Nitrospirota bacterium | reverse complement strand
CCAATGTCGAACAGACTTCCAGGCTACACGGAATCGGAACGCTTTGCTAGATGTAAGCGGGTGCGGGTAATTTGACGATCAGAAGTTGTAGCTCAAGCCAAAGGCCACATGAAACATGTTGTACGTACGGTTGAGTCCAAATAGATTGAAGTTGATACCCGGAGGGGTTTCTGCAAAGTGAAATCGGACGTGGTTATACTTGCCCTCGGCGAATGCTGTGAAATGTCTGGTGATGTAGTACCTGAGGCCAGCTTGTGCGTTTAATCAAAAATCTGTGCTCGATTGTGTTTTGTCAGAGGTAAAAGAAGGATCCTTTATGCGAGCGAAGAAGATCCCAGGAGCCACGGCTATATATGGTTGCAGCCGTGTCTTATGGTAACGGAGCGTAAGATTGAATGGTGCGAGTGTGAGCACGTTGAGGTTCACGCCGGGTAAATCGAGAGAGACAACCGGGCCTGATGATGCACTAAAAATTATGGATTGTTGCTTAATATGCGGCGTAGTGTTGTACACCTCTGCCTCTATTCCAAGCCAAGGTACGGTTTCGATGGTGGGCGACACCGTGAACGGCCGAATGGAAAATCGGCATCGGCTGTGGCTCGGTATCAATGTGGAGTCGTTTCGCGGGCCGGCCTCAGCGACGGACGGCGGGCAGGAGTTGTGGGATCGGTTTCCTGCGCCGCCCGCGCTGCGGAGTCAGACCGTGGGCGCGGACACGGGGTATGTTGCGAAGCCGTTGCTGGCGGCCCTTTTTCGGCGGCGCATCCGGCCCATATGGCGGCCAGGACGACGGGACGGGAGGCCGTGCATCAGCGGAAGCGACGGCTGAGCCGGACGGGGGGGCTCTCGGCGCTCGCAACGGACGCGCAAAACGATCGAAGAACTCTGGGGGGAGGCACAAGGCTGGCATGGCTGCCGGCACTTCCAGCGGCGGGGCTCCTGCCGGTCCGAAACGAAGCCTGTCTGAGGGGAGGGCTGCTCAACGTGAAGCGGCTGGCCCCTGGGCTCCTGGCTCCGGCATAGGGGGGCCCGAGCAACAGGGGCCTCCGGGGAGAGGAGGGAGCCCAGCAGAGAGAGGGCGCTACGCCCAGCACGGATAGGCCGTCCATTCAACAAAGAACGGAGTCAGGCCAGACCACCCAAGAGAACTGGTTCGAACAGCTCGTGTGTCACCACACTGCCGTAGACTCTTGATCGCGAAGCGCCTTGTCGATTGTACGGTGTTCATAACCATTTCCCTTGTTCTCTTGCGTTCATCCCTCACGAAGCCGTACTTCATAGTAGCCTGTTAACACTACTGGCCATATTGATGCGAAACTGCGTAGATGGAAATCACCGAGGAACAGTATCGCCACATCGAGTCATGTGTGCCGACGCCACGCGGCACCGTGACGCTCGACCATCGGCAGGTGCGCACCGCCAGCTTGTACGTCGCCGAACAGGGATGCAAATGGCGCGGGCTGCCCAAGCGATTCGGCAACTGGCACACTATCTATACGCGCATGCCTCGGTGGTCGCAGCGCGGGGCAGTGGATCGCGTCTGTGCCCAGTTGCAACACACTCAGATCCTCCGCGTGAAGATCGAAGCCATGGCCTTGGACAGCACGATCGTCAAGGTCCCTCCGGATGGCACGGAGGCGTTCAAAAAAACGGCCCGCACGCCATTGGTCAGTCCCGCGGTGGATGGCCCCCCCCCGATTCATCTGGTGGCCGCGGAGGCTCGAACGGCCCTAGCGTTTGCCCTGTC